>DAIMHB010000447.1:0-2191 GCA_036723545.1 Beijerinckiaceae bacterium | reverse complement strand
GGGTCTTTCACCTTCGCCAGAAGCTCGCGCTTCATCTGGCCTATGCCATGCTCGGCTGAGATGGAGCCCTGCATCTCCAGCACCACACCATTAACTATGCCGGTGATCTCATCCCAGCGCGCCAGAAATTCGCCCTTGTCCATATCCAGCGGCTGCGAAATATTAAAATGAATATTGCCGTCGCCGACATGGCCAAAAGGCACCATGCGCGCGCCCGGCATCACCGCCATAACCCGCGCGCAGGCCTCGGCAATAAAATCCGCCACCCGCGCCACCGGCACAGAAACATCATTTTTAATTGAGCCGCCCTCGCGCCCCTGCATCTCCGACATCAGATCCCGCAACGCCCAAAAATCCAGCGCCTGCTGCGCCGATTGCGCCAATGCGGCGTCCTCGATCTGCTCTGCGGCCAAGGCGGCGGCTAAAATCTCTTCCAGTACGGAGTAAGGCGCAGACAGCTCAATCAGCACATACCACTCATGCGGGCGGCTGAGGGGATCACGCTTTCCGGCGTGGCGGGCGACAAAGTCAATGCCGATACGCGGAATCAGCTCAAAGGCGGTGATGCGCTCACCGGCCTGCGCCTGCGACCGTTTCAGCAGGTTCAGCGCATGTGCGGGCGAGGCCAGCCCGATAAAGGCCAGCGACACATGCTGCGGACGGGCAAACAGCTTCAGGCTCGCGGCGGTGATAATGCCCAGCGTGCCTTCAGAGCCGATAAACAAATGTTTCAGGTCATAGCCCGTATTGTCTTTTTTCAGCTTGGACAGGCCATTGAGAATACGCCCGTCCGCCAGCACCACCTCCAACCCCAGCACCAGATCCCGCATCATGCCATAGGCAATGACGCCGGTGCCTCCCGCATTGGTGGCCAGATTGCCGCCAATGGTGCAGGAGCCTTCAGAGGCCAGCGAAAGCGGAAACAGCCTGTCCGCCGCCTCGGCCGCCTGTTGCGCCTGCGCCAAGGTCATGCCCGCTTCCACAACCAGACTGTTGCTGGTGGGGTCCAGTTCGCGCAGGCGGTTGAGACGCTGCAAACTGAGAATAACAGCACCGGCATCAGCACTCACCTGCCCGCCGACCAGACCGGTATTGCCGCCCTGCGGCACCACCTGTGTGCGGGTTTCAGAGCATAATTTTAAAACAGAGGCGACCTCCCCCACAGTGGCAGGGCGCACCACAGCCAGGGCCCGGCCCGTGAATTTGCCGCGCGGCTCCGCGAGATAGCCCGCCATATCCGCCCCGCGCAGCACATGCGCCGCACCGACACTATCACATAAGCGGGTGATGAAATCTGTCATACCGGCCTCAAAATTGAACATCTGCGTTAAAGCTCAAGATAAAAGGCGTCATTGCGAGTGAAGCGAAGCAATCCACTGGATTGCTTCGTCGGCTTCGCCGCCTCGCAATGACGATAACCCACTTACCCCAAGCCTCTCCCCTCACCCTTCGAGAACCTCAGGGTGAGGGTAAGAGCCAAGTTTACCTCACCGCAACAATCTCCGCTTCGGTTTTTTCACGGCACGGCGAAACACGCCCACCAATTCCACATGCGGCGAATAGAGAAACTGGTCAAAGGGTGTCACGCTGTCCAGCGTGAAGCCACCATCCATCAGCGTGCGGGCATCCTGCGCAAAGCTCTGCACATTGCACGATACGCCCACCACCAGCGGCACATCGGATTTGACAAGTTCGCGCACCTGCGCCTGTGCGCCCGCCCGCGGCGGGTCAAACACCACAGCGTCAAATCCTTTCAGCTCGTCCGGTTGCAAGGGCCGGGCAAAGAGGTCACGTTTTAGGGTGTCCACAGTCTGCAAGGCGGGAGTGCGCGAGCCGTTTTTCAGCGCGGTCAGGGCCGCCTCATCGCTTTCCACCGCCAGAACGAGCGATGTTTGCGCCAATCGCAAGGCGAATGTGCCCACACCGGAAAAGAGGTCCGCCACGCGCTTGGCACCCGCAACCGCCGCCAGAACATGCGCGGCCAGCGCCTCTTCAGCGGCAAGCGTGGCCTGCAAAAAGGCACCCGGCGGCAGCACAACCTGCGCCGCGCCCATGTTAAGCACAGGCGGGCGACGCTCCAGAATAATTACGCCATGATTGGACAGGCGCGCCAGATCCAGTTCCTGCGTGAGTTTGGTCAGCTTCTGCACATCGGCAAAGCCCAGCGGGCCCAGTCCGCGAAGGTCAATGT
>DAIMHB010000446.1:0-2191 GCA_036723545.1 Beijerinckiaceae bacterium | reverse complement strand
GGCTTTATCTCTATCAGAACGGGCGCGACACCTTATATCGCATTCACGGCACCAACGAGCCGGAGGAGATTGGCCGCTCTGTATCGTCCGGCTGCATCCGGATGCGCAATATTGATGTGATCGACCTTTACAAGCGTGTCAAAGTGGGCACGAAGGTGATTGTGGTCTAGCCAGTCCGCCAAGCCTCAGGCGGCGCGCTGGATGTGGCGCAGATTGTCCAGCAAAATGCGGATGTCGGGCTGCGCCACCTCGCTATTGTCTTCACCGAACAATTCGGCAGCAATGGCCGAAAGGCCAATCTCGCGGTAAATCAGCGCCTGCAATTCGCGCACGTCAAGCGAGCTCATATCCACAGACGGAGCGGGTGTATTTATCGGATTTGAACTGATGCTCATCATACAACTCGCAGGTCTGACGAAACGGGGATAAGAGCGGTTTTCAATGGTTGCGCCCTTGTGTCTTTTGTCGCCTTTGGCCCTTAAAATCACGTTAAAAGGTAAGGTTAACCCGCTCTCTAAATCATGAACCTTGCCTGAGGTGGGATTTAGCATGTGCATCCTCATCTGCTGTTTGAATGAGGCCGGTTGATCCGCTAGACTGTCTCTCAAGAATTCCTGCCGCAAAGGCAGTGATCAAGGGAGGTTTTCATGTTCGGACTGATGCAGGACTGGCCACTGCTGATTCACAAAATTATTGATTTTGCCGCCGAGCAGCACGGACATCAGCATGTGGTCACGCGCTCTGTCGAAGGGCCGATCACGCGCTGCACCTATAAGGATGTGCGGTTGCGGGCGCTCAAACTGGCGCAGTTGCTGGACAGAGCCGGCATAAAGGCCGGAGACCGTATCGCCACTCTGGCCTGGAACACCGCCCGTCATATGGAAAGCTGGTATGGCATTACCGGTATCGGCGCAATCTATCACACCATCAATCCGCGGCTCTTTCCTGAGCAGATTGTCTGGATCATCAATGATGCGCAGGACAGGATGATTTTTATTGACCTGACCTTTGTGCCTTTGATCGAAAAAATAGCGCCGCAGCTGCCAAGTCTGGAAAAAATCATCGTGCTGACCGATGCGCAGCATATGCCGCAGAGCGGGTTGAAGGGGTTGATCTGCTATGAGGACTGGTTAAATGAGGCGGATGGTGATTTTCGCTGGGCGAGCTTTGACGAGCGCACCGCCGCGGGCCTGTGCTATACATCCGGCACCACAGGAAACCCGAAGGGTGTGGTGTTCTCGCACCGCTCCAATGTGCTTCATGCGCTGGCCAATAGCGGGCCGGACGCCCTGGCTGTTTCGTCCCGCAGCACTATTCTGGCGGTTGTGCCGCTATTTCATGCCAATTCATGGTCGATTGCCTTTGCCGCTCCGATGGGCGGCGCAAAACTGGTGATGCCCGGCGCCAAGCTGGACGGCGCTTCCATTTACGAACTGCTGGAAAATGAGCAGGTGACATTTACCGCGGGTGTGCCCACGGTCTGGATGATGCTGCTCAATTATATGGCGGCGGAACAGAAGAGTTTTTCAAGTTTGAAGCGTGTCGCCATAGGCGGGGCGGCCGCACCGCGGGTGATGATTCAAACCTTCGAGGAGGATTATGGCGTGGAGGTGCTCCATGCCTGGGGCATGACCGAAATGAGCCCGCTGGGTTCGATTGGCGCGGTGAAATCCCATCTCAGATTTTTGGAAAAGGATGCGTTGCTCGATTTGAAGGTGAAACAGGGCTATCCGATGTTTGGCGTTGAAATGCGCATTGTGGATGATGACAACCGGCCCTTGCCATGGGACGGCCATACCTTTGGCCGCCTGCAGGTGCGCGGCTGCGCGGTCGCCTCCAGCTATTTTGGTGGCACGCCGGGGGATATTCTTGATCAGGATGGCTATTTTGACACGGGCGATGTCGCCCATATTGATGCTCATGGCTATATGCAGATCACCGATCGCTCGAAAGATGTGATCAAATCAGGCGGGGAGTGGATTTCATCGATCGAAATCGAAAATCTGGCCGTGGGGCATCCCGATGTGCTGGAAGCTGCGGTGATTGCGACGCCGCACCCCAAATGGGATGAGCGTCCCTTGCTGATTGTGGTGGCCAAGGCCGGGCACCATCCGGCAAAAAGCGATATTCTTAACTTTTTACGCGGCAAGATCGCCAGTTGGTGGATGCCCGATGATGTGCAGTTTGTGGA
>DAIMHB010000445.1:0-2192 GCA_036723545.1 Beijerinckiaceae bacterium | reverse complement strand
GACGAGCGCGTTGTCTCGGTTGACCGTATCAGCGATATGGGCGGCGAGACAGACTAGGCAGGCGAGGCCTGATATGGCGGAAAAAACCGCATTTTACGCGGGCTCCTTTGACCCGCTGACTAAGGGCCATATGGATGTGATTCATGTGGCCACCCGCCTGTGTGACAAGCTGGTGGTGGCGATCGGCATTCATCCGGGCAAAGCGCCGATGTTCACGGCGCTGGAGCGGGCAGAGCTGATCCGCGCCTGCTGGGCGGAGCATGGCGGGGCCTCCGCCTGTGCGCTGGAGATTGTCACTTTTGACACGCTGGCCGTCAATGCAGCCCGCGTGGCTGGCGCGCGGGTGATGATTCGCGGCCTGCGGGATGCCACCGATTTTGATTATGAAATGCAGCTGGCCGGCATGAACACCGGTCTTGCTCCGGAGATTGAAACCATATTTATTCCGGCAAAGCCGGATACGCGCCATGTAACGGCCACTTTGGTGCGGCAGATCGCGTCCATGGGCGGGGACGTGAGCGCTTTTGTTCCGGCTCCCGTTGCTCTTGCTCTTCACAAGCGCGTGCAGGCGCACGCAAAACCATAGGAAAAACCATGAAATTTCATCGTCGTGATGTTCTGGCTGCGGCGGCGGCCCTGTCTTTTGCTGGTGGTGCGCAGGCTGCCGATGTGGACAATACGTTGTTTCTTGATCTGAAAGATGGCCGCGTTGTCATTAAACTGCGGCCTGACCTTGCGCCCAAACATGTGGCGCAGATCAAAGCCTTGGCGGCGCAGCATTTTTATGATGGCATTGTCTTTCACCGCGTGATTGACGGCTTCATGGCCCAGACCGGCGACCCGACCGGCACCGGCATGGGCGGCTCCAAGCTGCCGAATATTCCGGCTGAATTTACACCCACCCCGTTCAAGCGCGGCACATTGGGCATGGCCCGCTCGCAGAACCCCGATTCAGCCAATTCGCAGTTTTTCATCTGTTTTGGTGATGCCTCCTTCCTCAATGGCAATTACACCGTGTTCGGCGAGGTCACCTCCGGTATGGAGTTTGTGGACAAGATCAAAAAAGGCTCTTCCGCCAATAATGGCACTGTGGTCAATCCGGACAAGATCATCAAGCTGCGCCTGTCGGGCGACAAGAGCTGATGCTTGTGATTCATGTGCCTTTGCGTTAAGGCACTGCATCTTCAATTCAAGGAAATATCTATGTCTGACACCAATACACTTACACTTGAAACCACCAAGGGCCCTGTCGTCATCAAGATGCGCCCCGATCTGGCCCCCGGCCATGTCGCTCATATCAAGAAGCTGGTGGAAGAGAAGTTTTATGACGGAATCGTTTTTCACCGCGTGATTGACGGCTTCATGGCGCAGACTGGCTGCCCGCATGGCACCGGCACCGGTGGTTCGAAATATCCCGACATCAAGGCCGAATTCAACGCCGAGCCGCATGTGCGCGGCACCGTGTCGATGGCGCGTGCCTCGAACCCCAATTCGGCCAATTCGCAGTTTTTCATCTGCTTTGATGATGCGCGTTTCCTCGACAGGCAATATACCGCCTGGGGCAATGTGATTTCCGGCATGGAAAATGTCGACAAGATCAAGCGCGGCGAGCCCGTGCGCGATCCGGACAGCATCATCACCGCGCGCCTGTCGTAAGCATTGCGCGTCGATCTGTTCGATTTTGAACTGCCTGAGGAGCGGGTCGCCTTGCGGCCCGCTTTTCCGCGTGACAGCGCCCGAATGCTGGTGGTGGGAGAAGGTTTGGCGGATAAATCCGTGCGCGACCTGCCGGATTTTCTCAACGCGGGCGATGTGCTGGTGGTCAATGACACGCGGGTTATTCCTGCGCGGCTCAATGGCACCCGCCAGCGCGGGGAATTCATCGCCCAGATTGAAGCCACGCTGCATAAGCGCGAGGACGCTGCCTCCTGGCGCGCCTTTGTCCGGCCTGCCAAAAAGCTCAAAATTGGCGAGCATGTGCGCTTTGGCGCAGCCGGCCATGTGTGTTTTGCCGATGAGCTTCTCGCGCAAGTGATTGAAAAAAACGAAGGCGAGGTGCTGTTTCGCTTTACGCTCAGCGGCGCGGCGCTGGATGAGGCGATCGAGCGTGTAGGCCACATGCCGCTGCCGCCCTATATTGCCGCCAAGAGCGAGGAGGCCGCCTCCGATGCGCAGGACTATCAAACTCTGTT
>DAIMHB010000444.1:0-2197 GCA_036723545.1 Beijerinckiaceae bacterium | reverse complement strand
CTTATACGCCCTGCCCCGCCGTTCAGATGGTATTTTACGACTTGATATTGGCCTTAACGGTTTCTATTAGAAAAGTGCCAACTGAGGAATATCGGGCATACGCACAACGCCATTAATAAGCCACTTATCTGCCCAACGTGAGTGAGTGCCCATCGCAAGAAGCATACCCTCACGAGGATATTCTACCCCAAATTTATCACCCATTTTATCCAAAGTATTCTTTTCGCCATATTCACGAGACCATTTAAAATAGGTTGCATCAAGCTCCCAATCTTGACAGGTACCCTCACGCGGCCCGTCATCTGTTTTATAACGATATTTAAATTTGTATGGACATGGATTATAAGGAACTACATTTTTGATAAATAAATCAGACTGAGATTGAATTTTTTTGAATTCCAAAATTTCTTCTTGCAATTCATTAAGATTTTTCTTCTCAATTATAAATTCTGATATTTCCGCTTTTAAAAGAGCAAAACTACGTCCAGCTTCATATTCACGGTTCAAACTTGTTACAATGGATTTTGATAAATATTTAGCACGTTCAGATTTTTTCAAATCCCCGACAATCACAAGCGATTGCTGATCAATTCTTCTGCTTTCTTGACGCTGATCATCTGTTGGCTTTCGCCATTTAAATTTAACACGATCCCATCGCTTAAATTTTTGTGCACTTTCCAACATGCGGAAAGAAACAGGATATAAACGAAGCCAGTTACCGTGAATGTCAATACCGGCACAACACACAGTCTCCCCATTTTGTTGACTGGCATGAGGCACGGCTTTAACAATAATTACAGCTTCTGACTCACCAAACGTAGCTTGCAGTTTGCTCATGAAAGGATTCGCTTTTTATTTGAATTTTATTTGCGATTCCTAATTTAACACCAATATTTTGCACTTGAAAACTATATTTTAAGCTCAATTGTTTGGAAATTATACTTCTATGGCAATTATGATGATCTCTTTCAAAACATAAAAGGCATGATCTAGTCTCGGATGCAATAGAAATTAGCCGCAACAAATCCGACTGAGCGACTTCCGTCATCATATGCTTTGAAAATATTTGATTAAATTCCTCAAATTTTCCTGACCTCGCGGCTAATCTTCCCGCTTTAGGATCACCCAATCCTTTAAGATGTATATAACTAATTCCGTTTGATATGAGAATCTCACTTAATTTTGATTTTGAGAACCCACGCTTTCGAGATATAGGCACATCACGTATATCGACCAGAGTTTCTACGCCTACATTTTTAAGAGTGGAAATAAAATCGTCCATTGAACAGCCTTCATAGCCAATTGTATGCAGTTTCAACGATTTCATTTTCAATCTCCATACTTTTCTCGACCGTATAAAATTATTACTCGAAAACACTACGACTTGATATTGGCCTTGACGGTTTCGATGAGCTGTTTGAGCGAGAACGGCTTGGGCAGAAAGCCAAAATCCTCGCCCTCGGGCAGGTTTTTGGCAAAGGCATCCTCGGCATAGCCGGAGACGAAAATCACCCGCACATGAATGCCGCGCTTGCGCAATTCGCCGAACATGGTCGGCCCGTCCATTTCCGGCATAACCACATCCGAGACAATCAGGTCAACCTTGCCATCATGCTCCTCGATACGCTCCAGCGCCTCCAGACCGGACGCCGCCTCAAGCACCGTATAGCCGCGCGCGGTCAGTGCCCTTGCGCCAAAGGCCCGCACGGCCTCCTCATCCTCCACCAGCAACACTGTGCCATGGCCGGTATGATCGGCGGCCACCGGCTTGGCTTCGTCCTTGCGCACCTCCTCCTCGCCAGCGGTCGGAATGTGACGCGGCAGAAGAATACGGAAAATGGTGCCCTTGCCGGGGGTCGATTCCACAAACACATAGCCGCCGGTCTGTTTGACAATGCCATAAACCATCGACAGGCCCAGCCCTGTGCCCTTGCCCACCTCCTTGGTGGTGAAAAAGGGCTCGAATATCTTGGCTTTCACATCATCCGGAATGCCGGTGCCATTGTCCTCCACCTCGACAGCGGCATATTCGGCGGGGATCAACGAGGTTTCATTCAGGCTGGCGCAATCCGCGGGTGTGAAATTGCGGGTGCGCACCGAAATTTTACCGCCCTGCGGCATGGCATCGCGCGCATTGACCACCAGATTGACAATCACCTGCTCAAACTGGTTGACGTCGGCCTTGGTGAACCACAAA
>DAIMHB010000443.1:0-2204 GCA_036723545.1 Beijerinckiaceae bacterium | reverse complement strand
GTCCTGCCCCAGCGATTCAGAAATAATGATCTCGCGCGGGTCAAGCCGGATGATCTCGCCGCTCAGGCTGGTGTCATCGGCCTCAGCCACCTGAAATGCGCCGGTGGATATATCCACAGCCGCCAGACCATAGCTCCAGCTTTCATCCGAAAGCCTTTGCCGGGCGAGCGCCAGAAACAGGCTGGGGCGGGCCGGGTCCAGCAGCAGGTCCTCGGTGATGGTGCCCGGTGTCACCAGCCGGATGACATCGCGCCGCACCACGGATTTTGCGCCGCGCTTTTTGGCCTCCGCCGGGTCTTCCACCTGCTCGCACACAGCCACACGATGACCAAGGCCGATCAGCCGCTGCAGATAATCTTCCGCGCGGGCCACCGGCACGCCGCACATGGGAATATCCTCGCCCTGATGCTTGCCGCGCTTGGTGAGGACAATGCCCAGCGCCTTGCTGGCAATTTCCGCATCCTGAAAGAACAATTCATAAAAATCGCCCATGCGGTAAAACAGCAGGCTGTCGGGATTCGCCGCCTTGATCTCCAGAAACTGGGCGATCATCGGCGTGGCATCTTGGGCGGATTTTTGCGAGAGGTGCGACATATTAACTGTCTAGCAAAACTGCAGGGCAAGTGCACGGGGATGGCCAAGGTTATCACCGAGAATTACACTTCTACACGTTTTAAGATTTTAAAAATGACTTAATATTAATCAACCGGCCATCGCAAATACATATTCATCCTGTTTTATATGTCTCATCGCTGCGTTAAGAGCACAAGAGGCCTATGATGAAAAGAATACAAATAAGTTTTGCGATATTTCTGACCGCCATGACACTATCATGGCTGGCGGCGGAATGGTTTTCACCATTTACGCTTGCCAATATTTTTGGCTGGAAAAATCTGCTGTATTATTCGGGCATAATTGCCATAAGCGCACTGTCTGTCAGCCTGATTCTGGCCGCACGCTGGAGGTTTCTGGAACCCTATTTGGGGGGTCTGGACAAGATGTATCGTTTGCACAAATGGCTTGGCATCACGGGCCTGATGTTTTCGGTTCTGCATTGGCTTGCCAAACAGGCACCTTTCTGGATTTCACCGCCCACTGGCCCGCGCCCGCCGCATGGGGCCTTTGCCGATCAAGGCTGGGCACTGTTAAACCTGTTTCAGCAATGGCATGGCGCGGCAGAGTCTGTTGGCAATCCTGCGTTGTATGCGCTGATTATATTGGTGATTTTGGCGTTGGTGAAGTGGTTTCCTTATCGCTATTTTGTTAAAACCCACCGCATTTTGAGCATTATCTATCTTGTATTGGTGTTCCACTCCATTGTTCTGATGAAGTTCAGCTATTGGGGTACGGTTCTTGGGCCCATAATGGCTGTTTTGATGGTTGGCGGCATGGTTGCAGCCCTCTCCTCGCTGTTTCGTCTGATCGGCAAGGGGCACCATGCCACAGGCAAGGTTGTGGCATTCAAACACCATAAAGGTGTTGATGTTGTGCAGATTGATGTGCAACTCGCCAGTACATGGGCAGGCCACAGCGCCGGACAATTTGCTTTTGTCACATTTCATCAGAATGAGGGAGCGCATCCCTTCACCATCACATCACACTGGGCAGGTGACGGCAAATTACGTTTTCTTGTAAAAAATCTTGGTGACTATACCTCAAAACTGCCTCGCGCCATAAAATTGGGCGATGAGGTAACTGTTGAAGGCCCCTATGGTGAATTTAAGTTTGAAAATGGCCGCCAACGCCAGATTTGGATTGGTGGAGGCATTGGTATTACACCTTTTGTGGCGCGGATGACAGAGCTTGCGTGCAGGCCGGATGGTCGCCAGATCGACCTTTTTCACACCACCAGCATTTATGATGAAGGTGCTATAGCGGCCTTGCATAAAGATGTTGCAGCCGCTGGTGTGCGGCTCCACCTTTTTGCCGATAAAAAAGACGGACGCCTGACTGTGGAAAAAATATGCGCGCTGGTTCCGGACTGGCAATCCGCCGACATTTGGTTTTGTGGGCCAAGTGGCTTTGCCGCCGCATTGCGTGAAGGATTTTTGGCGAAAGGTCTTTTAGCGGATGACTTTCATACAGAGCTTTTTGATATGCGCTGATCTCATCATCTTTTCGTCTCAGCCGGTCATCTCGGGGTTGTCCTATAGCGTCAAGCCGGACTATGCTGGAAACAGAGGAACGCATAAGGGCATAAAATG
>DAIMHB010000442.1:0-2209 GCA_036723545.1 Beijerinckiaceae bacterium | reverse complement strand
TTTACGCGGCGCATTGGGCCATAAAAGCCAGAAAATCAACACAGCCCCAATGGCCATATCCAAATTCACCCGCCAGCGCTCAGCTGCCGGATAAAAACCATAGGTAAAAAACGGCAGTTTCTGGCCCACAAAGGCCCAGCATGCCCCCGCTGTGCCGGCGCGGCAGGGCGCACCATCCGCCGCACTCCAGACCGCATCCACCAGCAAAAACTGGATGAGAAAAGGTATGGCTCGGGCCAGACAATAAACTGCGAACAGGGTCAGCAGCGTTGACACCACGCCGGAAAATAAATGCAAACGCATCCAGGCCACCATGCCACGGGAATTTTTAGGTGGTGGCAATATGGCTCCGGGCTCGGTGCGGAGAAAAGCATGGGTCTGGCTGCGCATCTATCGCTCCACCAAAGCCTTGCGGCTGTTGTAAATATTCATAAGGACAGAGGTTGTCAGCGAAATGGTCAGATAAACCATCATGGTGATCGCCACACATTGCACCGCCGCGCCGGTCTGGTTAAGCACGGTGCCCATAAACACCTGCGCCAGTTCAGGATAGCCGATGAAAATGGCCAAAGTCGAATTTTTCACCAGATTGAGATATTGGCTGGTGAGGGGCGGAATAATCACCCGCATAGCTTGCGGAATGATCACAAGTTTAAGAGTTTGCGCCCGGTTCAGCCCCAGAGCCCCCGCAGCCTCGCTCTGGCCTTTGGACACAGCCTGAATGCCAGCCCGGACAATTTCGGCAATAAATGCCGCAGTGTAGAGAACCAATCCGCCGGTCAGGGCTACAAATTCAGGATATAGCTGATAGCCGCCCGCAAAATTGAAGCCCTTGAGCACCGGAAATTCCAGACTGACCGGCATTCCGGCGGCAAAATAAACCAGCAGAGGCAGCAGAACAATGAGGCCGACTGCGACGCGGATCACTGGTGAATCCTGCCCGGTTTGGGCTTTGCGCACCGCCGCCCAGCGTAAATAGACAAAAGCCGCGGCCACGCCTGCCACAAGGGCAAAACCGATATAAGCGGCCCCGTCATGAATCACCGGATTGGGCAAAATCAGCCCGCGATTGTTGAGAAAGGCGCCGCCGGGCAAAATAATGGATTGCCTCGGCCCCGGCAAAGACTTCAGCACGGCATTATATAAAAACAACAGTTGCAACAGCAGCGGCGTATTGCGAAAAGCCTCAATATAAATGGCGGCAAACTGGGCCACAATCCAGTTTTTTGACAGGCGCGCAACGCCAACCGTAAAGCCCAGCAGCGTTGTCAGAACAATGCCCACAGCCCCGACAATCAATGTATTGAGCAGCCCGACCAGAAATGCCCGGCCATAAGAATTAACCGCTGAATAGGGTATGGGCGATTGCGTGATATCAAATCCGGCGGCGGTCGGCCAAAATCCGAGATCGGTGGGAATACCATGTGCCCTCATGTTGGCCACAGTATTCAGAAAAGCACTATAGGCCAGATAAAGGGTCAGCAGAATCAGAACAGCCTGAAAACCCCAGCCCCTGTAGACAGGATTGTTCCACAGGGGCACATGCGCATTATGCCCTGAGTTTTCTGTTTGTGGCCGTTCCGCACTGTGCAAAGCGCTCATCCTCATGCTGTGACGATAAAAAGGGCCGCGCAAGGGTGATGCGCGGCCCAAAGACATCAGCGGATGGGCGGTGCGTATTGCAGGCCGC
Source organism: Beijerinckiaceae bacterium (assembly GCA_036723545.1). Classification (GTDB taxonomy): domain Bacteria; phylum Pseudomonadota; class Alphaproteobacteria; order Rhizobiales; family Beijerinckiaceae; genus JANXSV01. The sequence goes on along the minus strand of DAIMHB010000442.1, from coordinate 519 downwards.
CCTTGTTCCACAAGGCATTGAGGCCGCGTTTGATTTTCAGCGGAGAGCCTTCCCCGACATTACGCTCGAACACTTCGCCATAATTGCCGACATGCTTCACAATGCGGTAGGCCCAGTCATTGGTGACACCCAGATCTTCGCCAAACTTGCCTTCAATGCCGAGCAGACGCTTGACCTCCGGATTGTCCGATTTCATTTTTTCATCCACATTGGCTGTGGAAACGCCCAGTTCTTCGGCGTTCAACATGGCAAAATGCGTCCATTTGACCAAAGCCGCCCATTGGTCATCGCCACGGCGCACCACGGGGCCAAGCGGCTCCTTGGAAATAATTTCCGGCAGAATCACATGCTCGTCAGGGGCGGCAAATTTCAGACGGTCGGCAAAAAGGCCGGAGGCATCAGTTGTGTAAGAATCGCAGCGTCCCGAATCATAGGCCTTGACGGTTTCGTCATCAGTGGCAAACACAACGCCTTCATATTTGATTTTGTTGGAGCGGAAATAGTCGGCCAGATTGAGCT
>DAIMHB010000441.1:0-2213 GCA_036723545.1 Beijerinckiaceae bacterium | reverse complement strand
GCTGTTGATCACAGGGGCTTCCGGTTTTGTGGGGGCGGCCACGCTCGCCGCGGCACTGAAGGCCGGGCACGAGGTGATGGCCCCCGTGCGACCAGAGAGCCGTGCCCGTCGTCTTGACCCCTTTGTCGGGCAATATCAGCGTGTTGCTGTGGATTTGCGTGACACGGCGGGGCTTACTGCGGCTATGACGGCGTTTAAGCCGGACGTTGTTCTGCATCTGGCCTGGTGGGGGGTGGCCAATGCCGCGCGTTTTGAGCGGCGGCAGGTGTCTGACAATATCGAGTCCGCCTGCGCCTTGATCGAGGCGGCAGCGGCCAGCGGGGCAGGGGCATTCATCGGGGTTGGCAGTCAGGGCGAATATGGTGCGGGCACAACAATGTCCGAAGACGAATTGCCGCGCCCCACCAGCCTTTATGGCGCTGCAAAAGTGGCCACATTGTTTTTGACGCGCCAGCTCGCCGCGCAGGCGGGGCTGCGCTTTGCCTGGCTGCGGCTGTTCTCCACCTATGGGCCGGATGATAATGACGGCTGGCTGATTCCCATGCTGATTCAGGAGATGCTGGCAGGGCGGCGTCCCAAAACCACACTCGGCACCCAGACATGGGACTGGCTGCATGTGGAGGATGTCGCCCGCGCGCTGATTGCGGTGGCTGAAACGCAAACAGCGAGCGGCATTTTCAATCTTGGCTCGGGCCGCGCTGTGGCGGTGCGGGCGGTTGTGGAGCGTATCCGCGATCTTGCCGCGCCGGATATGCAACTTATATTCGGTGAAATTCCCTTCCGACCTGATCAGGTGATGACCATGCAGGCGGATATTTCCCGCCTCACCACGCACACATCATGGCAACCCCGTATTGCGCTTGAGGATGGTCTGGCGAGCACCGTGGCCTGGTATCGCGAGGCGCGGCGATGAGGGGCGATATGCACAAGCTGTTGCGGTATTTGCTGGCCGGCGGCTTGAATACGGCCTTCGGCTATGCGGTCTATGCCGGGTTTATTCTGGCAGGCGCGCCAATATGGCTGGCCGTGGCGGGCGCAAATATCCTGTCATTTTTCTTCAATTTTTTCAGCTATGGCGGGCTTGTATTCGGCCAAACCTCCCATCGGCTGATGCCACGGTTTCTGCTGTTTTATATCGGTCTGATCAGCACGAATATCTTGATGCTCAAGGGGCTGACAAGCTGTGGTTTCGGGCCCCTGCCGGCGCAAGCCCTGCTCGTTCCGGTGCTTGTGGGCATAGGTTTTTTCGGGATGCGCCTGTTCGTTTTCACCCCGCAGGCGGATACGAGGATGTGAATATGGCAGAACTCAGTTTTCAGGACGAGCAGGGCTTTAATCAGATATTCAAGCCTGTCGGATCGACACCTTTTCGCGCGCAACGGCGGCATGACTGGTTTGTCCATGAGGCGCAGCGGCTGGGCGCGCGACGCATTCTTGAACTTGGCTGCGGCACCGGCGAGGCTGCGGCCTATCTGGCTGCAAACTCGGGCGCAGATGTTGTGGCCGTGGATATAAGCGAGAAATTTCTTGACCATGCACGCAAGGCGCATGATGCGCCGAACCTGCATTTTCAGAAACTCGATATTTTTGCCGATGATCTGAAGGCGCTCGGGACGTTTGATCTCGTTTATGGCAATGGCATATTGCATCATCTGGTTGTCCGGCTGGATGAGGTGTTGCGGGCACTATTGTCTCTTACAACGCCGCAGGGCGGGCTGGCCTTTATCGAGCCTAATTTTCTCAATCCTTATTGTGCCTTTATCTTCGGCACAAAGATCGGACGAAATTTTGCACGGCTTGAACCGGACGAAATGGCCTTTAAACCGCAAGAGCTGCGTCGTTCATTGGCGCAAGCGGGTTGGAAACATGTCGATGTGACCACGCGCGATTTTCTTGTGCCCGGGGTGCCAAAATCCCTGATCAAACCTATTCTGACGATTGAACCTCTATTGGAAGGCAGCATCGCAACACGCTGGCTGGCGCAATCCCATTTCATGACAGCGCGGAGATGACCTGTGGCGCTTATTTCCATTATTTCGCCTTGTTATAATGAAGAAGACAATGTCGAGGCCTGTTTTGCAGCTGTTGCTGCATTATTTGCGCCGGATGGGCCGCTGTCCCATCACACACGCGAGCATATTTTTTCAGATAATGCTTCGGAAGACGGCACTCTGGACATTTTGCGGCGACTGGCGGCCAGCGATCCTTGTGTC
>DAIMHB010000440.1:0-2217 GCA_036723545.1 Beijerinckiaceae bacterium | reverse complement strand
TCAAAACTTTTCAAAATAAAATAATAAATCATTGTTTTGTTTAGCTAATTTGTGGAGGGGGCCATGAGAGCGAAGCCGCTTGAGACCTATTTATGACCGAAATGCAAAGCTCGAATGTCGGAATCTTTTCTAAAATATGTCATTTGAACTGGGAATCGGGCAGGTCATTTTAAATGGAGGCCAAGGCCATTGTTTTGACCATTTTTAGCGAAATAGACTCAATGGGAGATGCCATTATTCTCCACATCCGCCGGGCGATAGAGTTGGTAATCCGACATTCCGGGTGGTAGACAGGATACAGGATCAGACGTTACACGGGGCCATGACAATAACCTCTGCAAATCATTTCAAACCCTTCATGCCTGTGATCGGCTCGGAGCCTCCGATCGAAAGTGGTAATGTCAGCCATTCGCCGGAGGATTGGCATCGGATTTCCGTACGCTGGCTTTCCGGCACGATTATCGCGGGGATGCTGGGGGTCGCGCTGATTGGTGCGGCTGTGTATACAGCGCTCGACCATCAGGCCAATTTTGCCGAAATGCCGGTTCTGGTTCAGAACACACATAAGGAAACCGTGTCTGCGCCCGGGGCGCCCATGCGCAAAAGTGACAGGCTGGTGCGCCCTGTCGATATTGTGGCGGCCAAGCAAACCTATCGCGTGACGACGCCGATCAAACTGGGCGACAAGGAAATTCTGGCCTCACGCTCGTTCACACAGGTGGCCACGCCCCTGACACTGACCCCGACGAGTTTTGCCGATGATGTGCCGGATTTTGACCCGCTCAAATTACTCACAGGTGTCAATGAAAACCCGGATCCGACACAGGACCAAACGCCCGCTATTGACGCGATAGAAGTTTCGCTGGTGGTTCGGGATATGACCGGCACAGATGGCTATTCATCAGAGGTTTCGCTTTCAGATGACGAGGCGGGCGCGCAGGTTGCCGAACAGATCCGCGCCGCAGCGGCAGGGGCAAAAGCCGCGCTTGCCGCTGCGCCGCAGATGTTGCTGATGCGCACCAGCCGCGCAGGTCTGGATCTGAACGCATCGGCTCTCAATATTTCCTCCCTCGGGCCTGTGCGCAATGGTGCCGTCAGCGATACGGCTTTTTCTTCGATCGAAGTGCATATGGTGCCGGAAAATGTGAACATTGTTCCGCGCAGTGAGCAGCAACCCAATGTCACCGAAATGGATGAACGACTGGTGATCGTCCATAAAAACGAGACATTGGAAGATATTTTACGGGCCAATGCTGTGCCCAAAGACATAATCCGGGCTGTGCTTGCCGCTGTACCGGCGAAAGCGGGACCGGGATTTGTCCATATGGGGCAAAGGGTCAAGCTGCTTTTTGCCGATATGGACGGCGACAGCAAGGCTCTGGGACTGGCGCGCGTCTCTGTATATACGGATGAAACTCTTGAATCCATTCTGGCCCGCACCGATGCCGGCCAGTTTGTGGCTGTAGAGCTGCCAAAAACTGCGCCGAATGCCCCCCCAGTGGATGCCGATACCACCGACTCCGAAGAGGAGGCCGATTCGGGCGGTATGCGCCTTTACAATGCTTTGTATGAAACGGCTCTCAAACAAGATATCCCGAAATCGGTTATTGACGATATGACCGTGATTTTTTCCAATTCGGTGGATTTTCAGCGCGCGGTCAGCGCCGGGGATGCCTTTCAGGCGCTTTATACCAATGGTGAGGATGGCGAACCCAAGGGGGAACTGCTGTTTGCCTCGATCACCGCCCATAATGAGACCTTCAAATTCTATAAATTCCAGTCTCCGGATGATAATTCCACCGATTATTATGATGAAAACGGCAAATCAGGCCGTAAATTCCTCATCCGCAAACCGATTGCCTTCGGGGAGGAGCGATCCGGCTTCGGTATGCGGCGGCACCCGATTTTCGGCTATATGGCCATGCACACGGGTGTGGACTGGGCAGCCCCAACGGGCACGCCGATTTTTGCCGCTGGTAATGGTGTGATTTTGAAAGCCGCCATGAGCCCAAGCTATGGCCGCCGTGTCGAAATTCAGCATAATGGCGGCTATGTCACCACTTATAATCATATGTCCGGCTTTGGCCGCAACATCACCGAAGGCGCGCATGTGCGTCAGGGCCAGATTGTTGGCTATGTCGGGGCAACGGGCAATGTCACGGGGGCGCATCTGCATTATGAGGTGATGATCAACGGTCATTTTGTTGACCCGCTCGG
>DAIMHB010000439.1:0-2219 GCA_036723545.1 Beijerinckiaceae bacterium | reverse complement strand
GCACGACACCGATATCGCGACAGCGGCAACGCCGCCAAAAAACATGCGTTTGTTGATCATCTTTTCCTCCATTGATTTTTAGTAATTATTTCAAGATTTAAGCATGATTTTCGTAGCGGCGCAAAAACTCCATACTTTTGCGCGCGCCCTCTTTCGGGTCAGGCCAACTGTCGAGTTCAGTTGTAATCCACCCCAAAAAACCGATGTCGCGGACAGCGGCGACAATGGCGCCCATGTCCAGCGTACCCTCATCCAGTGGCATGAACATAAATGGCTCTCTCTGCCAGCCCTTCAGGTGGATGTAGGAAATGCGATCTGCGTGCTCACGGATCATCAACGCGACATCGCCACCGGCCGCGGCCAGATGCGCTGTGTCAGGGCAAAAATCTATCGAGGTTTGCGAAAATATCTTGCGCACCTCCTCCGGCCCCTCAACGATGGTCGAGAGATGGGGATGATAATGACCGCGCAGCCCATACTTCTGAGCCAGCGCCGCAACCTTGTCGAGCTCAAAGCCCAACTTCTTGAAATCGTCCGGCTGGAGGCCATGGGCGCGCTTTGCCCCTCCACCAACAACCAGATGCTACGCCCCAAGCTCGGCTGCCGCGCGCGCTCCACGCTCAATGCGTGCCATTTCCTCGCCGAGAATATCGTCAAAGATGAAATTGCCCCCGGCATAAGTGGCAACCAACTGCAGGCCATTGGCATCGAGCGCACGGCGCAGGTCAGAAAGCCGGCCTTCGTAACCCAGCAGGTTGCCGTCGAACAGCTCAATGCCGGAATAGCCGCAGGCCGCGATATCCGCCATGGCCCGCTCCATATCGCCGAACGTATTGTAAGTCAGCTGCGTTATTGAAGTGACGCCCATGGCATTGCCACCTAGCGGTCCCCAACAGTTGGCGTGATAGGCCTTTTTCCAACCCGTCATAACATCGCTCCCTTAAAAATCTTCTGGATGAGCCTGACCGCGATGCCTGCATCACAGGTTCAGACGACATTCCTTGTTGTTGAGATGATTTAAATTCCATTTTCTGCAAAAGTCAAACATAAAAATGCAAAAGATATATTTTTTTCCGCAAAAGAAATTTTGATCTGTTGAATTTAGAATTAAGTTCGCATAAAATCATCAAATAAATGAGGAAAACGATCTCTGGGCAGGGGTGATTTGTAAATTTCGGCTTTCCATTGCCCCATTCGCGGCTAAAACTATGACGGCAGATTTTGAGATTCGTTGGCTCAAGTCCCTGCCCTCAGCGTCCGCGACGGGAAGCAAAATTGGGTCAGACACAAAACTACTTAGCCGGCGAAGATCTGGAACACGAAGGAAAGTTGGTCCAAAATGGACATTTCGGCAAACACGCGTGAGCGGACGACAGAATCAGGCCCCTATTTGGCCCGCTCCGGCCTCCGCCCGGCTAAGCCGGTGAGTGCCGAGCAACGCAGCCTCGCACTCATCCTGGACCTTATACGCACGGGCGATGCCAATACACGCCTTGAGCTTGAGCGCGTATCTGGTCTTGGTCGCGCCATCGTCGCCGACAGGCTCGCGACTCTTTCAGATATTGGCCTTATCGATGAGGGTGAGACGGGACCAGCCAGTGGCGGCAGAGCACCACGAAATTCCCGCTTCAACGAACTGGCGGGCATTTTCATGGTGGCGATTCTCCGGCAATCGACCATCGGCATAGCGCTGGCTGATCTTTCCGGACGGCTGCTCATAGAGCATCATGAAGCCTATGACACAACCTCGGGACCCGATCCGATATTAAAGCGGCTGTTCACTTTATTTGATTGGGCGAGAGAGCAGCAATCGAAGGATCAGATGGTTTGGGGCATCGGAATTACAGTTGAGGGTGCTGTCGAGCAATCGGAGGGACAGCCGTTCACTTCTCCTAGCCTGCCGTTCATGCCGAACTGGGACGGCTATCCTTTTGTCGAAAAGCTGGTTGCCCGGTATGAAGCGCCTGTGTGGGTGCGTAGCAGCACACAGATGATGACTCTTGGAGAATTGCGCTCGGGCATAGGCATGGGTGTGCTTGACATGCTTTATGTGGATCTTGGACAAGATATTTCCGCTGGCATTGTCTGTGACGGCAGGCTCTATCGCGGCGCGCAGGGCGGCGCCGGTCTTATCGGGCACATAGCCGTTTCCGATGATCCACAATCCATTTGCAAATGCGGCAATATAGGGTGTCTGGAGGCCATCGCAGGCTCAGAAA
>DAIMHB010000438.1:0-2220 GCA_036723545.1 Beijerinckiaceae bacterium | reverse complement strand
AAAAATGCCCCTCACCCCACCCTCTCCCCGCCAGCGGGGAGAGGGAGACGTTTCCGTCTAAAGGCAACAGACTCTAAGCCGCTACCATTCCATGCCGTGAGGGCGGTGCAGGCAAAATAATCTATAATTTGCCCACACCTATAGTTGCGTCACATTTTACCCAGCAAACGCTGGACACCGATGGCCTTCATAATCACCCGCTCATATCCCGGCTCGCTGGAACCGGTGCGGATTTTGCGCATGAAATATTTTTCAAATGCCGTCAAAAGCCACCACAAAGGATGCACAAAATATGTCAGCGCAAGGCTGGCAAAAATCATAAATCCCGCAAAAATCATCACTGCACGGTCTACATTCATTGCGATTTTTCCTTTTTGAATTATGATACGTTAATTTATTTTTATCTAAATTTGTATTTGCTAATTTAAATATAAGAAATATATAAGTCAAGTTGGATCGCTGGTTCAAAAAGGGAGTCGTCATGCGTCATGTTTTGCTCATTTCTCTGGCCCTGTGGCCACTGACCACTGCGCAGGCGGGTGAGGCTTATGATGTTCATGTGCGTCAGATTGCGGACAGCAAAGCTGTGATCGCGACGGTTGAGCCGGTGCATCAGGTTTTGGCACGGGCGCGCATTGGCGGCACTGTGGCTGTTTTGCGGGTGAAAGAAGGGGATCGTGCGACCGCCGGACAGGAGCTGGCTGTGGTGGCGGATCAGAAGATCGTGCTGCAATTACAGTCTCTGGAGGCGCGGATTCTTTCGCTTCAGGCGCAGCGCGATCAGGCAAAATCCGATTTTGACCGTATTCAGGAATTGCAGAAGCGCGGTGTCAGTACAACAACCCAGCTTGATCAGGCTCGCACCAATCTGGATGTGGCTGAGCGCGGCTTAGAGGCCATGCAATCGGATCGCAATGTGCTGGTGCAGCAGGCGGCTGAAGGCGCGGTGCTTGCGCCTAGTGCGGGCCGTGTTTTGAGCGTGCCTGTTTCGGACGGGGCTGTGATTCTCCCCGGCGAAACCATCGCTACACTGGCTGAGGACAAATATATTCTGCGTTTGCAACTGCCGGAGCGCCATGCGCGCTTCATGCGTGCGGGTGATCATGTCGAGATCGGCGCGCGCGGCCTCACTGATGAGGGGCCGGATTTAAAACAACAGGGACAAGTGCGGCTGGTCTATCCCGAAATTAAGGGCGGACGGGTGATTGCCGATGTGGATGTTGCCGATCTGGGCGACTATTTTGTCGGCGAGCGCACCCGCGTCTATGTCAACACGGGCACCCGATCAGCCATCTTGATACCCACGTTCTATATAACCCAGCGCTCCGGCGTCAGTTTTGTGAGCCTCGCAAGCGGGGGCGAGGTTGTGGTGCAAACCGGCGCGCAGCAGGACACGATGACCGAAATTCTTGCCGGCCTGAAAGATGGTGATCAGGTGGTGAAGCCATGAGCAACCCGACGTCTGCACAGGGTAAACTCGGACTTTCCGGTGTGCTCACCCGCACCTTTATTCGCTCTCCTCTGACACCCCTATTGCTGATTGCGGCGCTCATCGCGGGGGCCATTGCCATTATGGGCCTGCCACGCGAGGAAGAACCGCAGATTTCTGTGCCGCTGGTGGATATTATCGTTCAGGCGAACGGCTATAAGGCGGATGGTGCTGTTGAGCTGGTCACCCGTCCGCTGGAAGATCTGGTGCGCGGCATCAATGGCGTGGAGCATGTGTATTCGCAGACCGAGGATGATCATGTTGTCGTCACCGCGCGCTTTTTTGTCGGCACGGATGAAGACACTGCGGTGATGCGGATTCATGAAAAAATACGCGCCAATATCACGGATCTGCCCAAAGGCATCCCCGAACCGCTGATTGCGGGGCGCGGCATCAATGATGTGGCGATTGTTGCGCTCACCCTGTCACCCAAGCCCGATCAGGCGCAGAACTGGACGGGCAACGGACTGTTTCAGGTGGCGCAGGAGCTTCAGCACGAACTCTCGAAGGTTGATAATGTCGGCGGCACCTATATTGTCGGTGGCGATCCGAATGAAATCCGTGTCGAGCCTGACCCAGAGCGCCTTTCGCTTTATGGCATTACGCTCAATCAACTCATCGACAAGCTCACCAATGCCAACCGTTCTTTTGTGGTTGGAGCCTTTCGGGACGGGGGCAAGGCCTTGCCGGTTCTGGCAGGGCAGACCCTGCAGGGCGTGCCGGATATTGGC
>DAIMHB010000437.1:0-2240 GCA_036723545.1 Beijerinckiaceae bacterium | reverse complement strand
GGAGAGTTTCACGCCGCCGGGCACAACATTGACAGCGCCGCCGGGCACCTCAATCTGGCCGATGGTGGCGACAAGGTCGGGCGTGGCGCGGGCAATCTGTTCAATCGCCAGAATAATCTCGGCGGCGGTGGCCAGCGCGTCGCGGCGCATATTCATCGGCAATGTGCCCGCATGACCGGCCATGCCGGAAATGGAAATATGCCCGCGGCTGGCCCCATTGATGGCGGTGACAATGCCAAGGGCAAGATCTTTGGCCTCCAGCACCGGCCCCTGTTCAATATGCACTTCGACATAGCCCAGCACTTTGGCCGGATCGAGCGCCTCCTGCGCGATGCTGGTGGGATCAACCCCAAAATTGACCAGCGCGGCGCGGCGGGTGACACCCTCCGCATCCACCTCATCCAGACTGATCGGGCTGAAGCGTCCCGCCAGTGCTTTAGAGCCTGCCAAAGTTGAGGGAAAGCGCACGCCTTCCTCATCGCCAAAAGCCGCCACTTCAAGGGCGAAGGGCAGATGCTTGTTCTGGCGGTGCAGCGCGTCCACCACCGCAATGGCAGTGAGAACGCCAAGGTTCCCGTCAAATTTTCCGGCGTTGCGCACCGTGTCAATATGCGAGCCGAGCACGAGAATGGGTGCATCCGGCGTGGCAGCCTTGTAGGTGCCGCGCAGGGAGCCTGTGCCATCGACGCGCGTGGTCATGCCCGCCTCGCGCATCCAGCGCCCGACCAGTGCAATGCCTTGCGCATGGGCAGGGGTGAGATAGAGCCGCGTGAGGGCGTCCGGCGTTTCGCTGACCTTGGCCAGCGCGTCAAGCCGCGCCATGAGTTGCGCACCGTTGAGTTGCAGAAAGGGGTCACTCATGCGGGCAGCCTGTCAGTCAGGCGTAGCAAAGCAATGCGCTCAATCTGGGTCAAAGCCTCGGCAAACTCAGCCTCGGCGTTGTTGTGCAGGCGGGTTTTGAATGCGGCCAGAATGTCCGCCTTGCTTTTGCCCTTCACAGCAAAGATGAAGGGAAAACCGAATTTTGTTTTGTAAGAGTCATTTAAGCTGGTAAATTCAGCCAATTCCTCAGGTGTAAGGCGATCCAAACCCGCTGAACCCTGTTCCCTTGTGGAATCATCGGTCAGCTGTTTGGCCAGCGCCAGCCTGCCCGCTAAATCGGGATGAGCATTGATCAGCGCAAGCTGCTCGGCACGGGTTGCACCGCGCAGGGCGGCGGCAAATGCGCCATGCAGGCCGGTGGCGGTGTCATGCTGCGCGCTTAAGCCGGTGGCGTGAACCCTGTCGGCCAGATAGGCGCTATGCTCGAAAATATCGCCATAGACCTCGCGGAACAGGCCAGCACCCATAAGGGAGGGCTTGTAACCACCGTGCGGCGGGTGATGTTTGATCCAGTGGCGGGCTATGTCGAGGCGGGTGGCGACCCACACACGCTCATGACTTTGCACATAGTCCAGAAAACGCGCCAAGGCCGCCGCGCGGCCCGGGCGCCCGACAAGGCGGCAATGCAGGCCAACGGACATCATTTTGGGCGCTGTGTCGCCTTCGGTATAGAGCGTGTCGAAACTGTCCTTCAGATAGGCGAAAAACTGGTCGCCGCTGTTAAAGCCCTGCGGCGTGGCAAAGCGCATGTCGTTTGCGTCCAGCGTGTAGGGCACGATAAGCTGCTGTGTGGGCACGCCCTTCATCCAATAGGGCAGTTCATCAGCATAGGCGTCGGCAGCATAGACAAAGCCGCCTTCCTCTGCGGTGAGATCCAGTGTGTTGAGCGACGAGCGGCCCTGATACAGGCCCAGCGGACGCGAGCCGCAAATTTCAGTGTGCAGGCGGATGGCCTCGGCAATATGGGCGCGCTCGGCCTCCTTCGTATAATCGCGGTAATCAATCCATTTGAGGCCATGGCTGGCAATTTCCCAGCCCGCCTCGTGCATTGAGTCCACAATTTCCGGATAGCGCGACAGCGCCGAGGCCACGGCATAGACGGTGACCGGCAATTTCCGCTCTGTAAACATGCGCCACAGCCGCCAGTAACCGGCGCGTGAGCCATATTCATAGATGGATTCCATATTCATGTGGCGCATGTTGGGCCAAGGTGCCGCGCCCACAATTTCGGACAAAAAGGCTTCGGAAGCGGCGTCGCCATGAAGAATATTGTTCTCGCCGCCTTCTTCGTAGTTGATGACAAATTGCACCGCTATGCGGGCATTATGGGGCCAGTTGGCATGGGGCGGGGTGCGGCC
>DAIMHB010000436.1:0-2240 GCA_036723545.1 Beijerinckiaceae bacterium | reverse complement strand
ATTTTGTCCTGCTGCATGGCAGCGATGAATGTATTGCCGGCACCAACAGCAACCGAGGTGAATTCACCCAGCTTCAGGCCGTTTTTCACGGCAAGGAATTGGGTGAGAAAATTGGTGGACGAGCCAAGTCCGGTCACACCGAGGCTTTTGCCCTTGAAATCGGCGGGTGAATTGATTTCAGGATGTTTGGTGGAGACCAGTTCCACCTCGCCCGGGGCCTGACTCATCTGCACGACAGATTCGACAAATTTGCCCTTGGACTGCAAATCAACACAATGGTCGTAAAAGCCGCCGACACCCTGCACCGCGCCGGACAGCATTTCGTCCTCGGCATCCACACCGGAAGGCTCGGTCAGCAGGTCAACATCCAGCCCTTCGTCCTTATAATAGCCAAGCTGTTCGGCCAGCTTGAAGGGCAGATAAATCTGCTTTTCAAGGCCGCCGACCATGAGGGTTATTTTTTCAGCCCGTGCACTGGCTGCGCCGCACACCAATGCCGACAAGGCCACTGAGGCCAGTAAATTCAGGTGTTTCATGTTCGCTCCCCTAAGCTCTTACGCCTGTTTTGCCTAATTGTTTCATGTGGCAGCGTATATTTATAATCTGGACTATTTCCACGACTTCTGAAAGGCTATTTTGTGTTTCTATTCAAAGAAAGACTATTTTATTCTGGCGGCATAGGCCACAGCAATTCCGGCAGCCAGTTTTGCATTGTTTTTGACCAGAGCCATATTGGCCTTCAGGCTGCGCCCCTGAGTGAGGGCGCCGATGCGGGCAAGCAAAAACGGCGTTACAGCCTTGGCGGCAATGCCTTGGCTTTGCGCCTCTTTTAATGCGGTTTCAATGCTGGTTTGAATTTCTTCGGCTGGAATTTCATCCGCTTGCGGAATGGGATTGGCAATCAATGCACCCGCTTTGAGGCCGAGGCGGTCCTGCGCAGCCAGCATGGCGGCGATGTCTCCCGCGCTGTCCAGCCGCAATGGCGCTTTCAAGCCGGAGCTGCGCGAATAAAAGGCCGGAAATTCATCTGTGCCGACGCAGACCACCGGCACCATATGGGTTTCCAGCACTTCCAATGTGGCAGGCAGATCGAGAATGGCCTTGGCCCCCGCAGCCACCACGGCCACAGGTGTGCGGCCAAGTTCGGTGAGGTCGGCAGAAATATCGAAGGTGCTCTGCGCCCCGCGATGCACGCCGCCAATGCCGCCCGTGGCGAAAACCCTGATTCCGGCCAGAGCGGCCAGCCGCATGGTGGCCGCCACTGTTGTCGCGCCATGCTGCCGTGTGGCGATGCAATAGGCCAGATCATGGGTGGAGAGTTTTAAAATGCCCTGTGCACGGGCAAAAAATTCCAGATCATCGGCGTTAAGGCCAATTTTAACCCGGCCCGCCAGAACAGCAATGGTGGCTGGCGTGGCACCATTCTTGCGCACAATATCCTCCACCGCGCGCGCCGTGTCGAGATTGGCCGGATAGGCCATGCCATGCGAGATGATGGTGGATTCAAGCGCGACAACGGCCTTGCCGTCTGCCAGAGCTGCGGCCACTTCGGGCGTTATATCAAAATCAGTCATGGAACCTCGTGCTTCAGTGTATCGGCTGACAATGTCGGATTGACGCTTCCCGTGCAAGCAACAGTTAAGGCCGCAGCCTTCTGGCCCGCTTGCGCGGCCACGGGCAGAGGAGCCCCTCGTTTGAGCGCCCAGAGCGCCGCAGCCAGCGCGGCATCACCGCCCCCGGTTGCATCGATAATCTCATGCGCACAGGCCGGAACCGTGCCCGAACTCTGTCCGTCAGACCAGAATGCCCCGTCGCTGCCCAGCCCGACAATAATATTCTCAACGCCGCGCGCATGAAGCGCCGCACAGGCGCGTGGCAGATCGTCGGCGCTGTCTATTGCCCGAGCGGTCAGGGTATCCAGTTGGGCGCGGTTGGGCGACATCAAATATACCGGCCAATGCCCCAGAATGGGGAGAATGCGGGTGCATTTGGCCACAGAGACCGGCTCGAACACAAAGCTGACCGCATGATGCTCTGCCCATTGCGCCAGAAACAGCAGCGTTTCTTCCGGCAGATTGGCATCGGCAACCAGACACTCCACATTGCTTAAATGTGCCAGTGCCACGGCCAGAGTTTCCGGCTTCAGCGCGTCAATGGCCTGCATGGCCGCTACACCGATGACCAGATCACCCGTTGCATCCAGAATGGCTGTATAGGTGCCAGTGGGCCAGAGGCCGGAT
>DAIMHB010000435.1:0-2240 GCA_036723545.1 Beijerinckiaceae bacterium | reverse complement strand
TGTGGTCATCAGCGGATAGGTGCCCAATGTGCCCAGCACACCAAAGCCGATGAGCAATGGCTTGCGGCCTATGATATCTGAAATAGCACCATAAATCGGCTGGATGATGATGGCAAACAGCAAGGCCCCAAAGGTGACAAGGGTTGTCTGGTCATCGGAAAGACCAACAGAGAGCTTTAGAAATTTCTGCATATAGGTGGTATAGGTGTAAAAAGCCGAAGTGCCCCCCACTGTTATGCCCACCACCATCACGAGTTGTTTCCAGTTTTGCCCCAGCAGAACCCAGACGCTCTGCTTGGCGGCTTTGCTTTCCGCAGCTTTGAACAGGTCTGTTTCGTGCATGTCGCGCCGCATCCAGAAGGCATAGACCGAGATCAGTGCGCCAATGACGAAGGGAATGCGCCAGCCCCAGGCTTTAAGCTGGTCTGGCGTGAGCAGCAGCTTTTGCAGCACCATCAATACGGTGAGCGCCAGCAGCTGCCCGCCGATCAGCGTGACATACCACACACCCGAATAAAAGCCGCGGCGGTTCGGATGGGCAATCTCGCTCAGGTAAGTGGCGCTGGCTCCATATTCTCCGCCCTGCGACAGGCCCTGCAAAATGCGGGCAATCATCAGCGTGATGGGCGCGGCAAGGCCGATTTGCGTATATGTGGGGCACACCGCAATCATCAGTGAGCCGAAGCACATGAGGATCACCGCCCACATTAAGGACAAACGGCGGCCAAAGCGGTCAGCAAAATAGCCAAACAGCACACTGCCCAGCGGGCGCATCAGAAAGGCCAGCGCAAACAGCACTGCCGCATTGAGCTGCTGCACGACAGGGTCTGTTGACGGAAAGAAAGAGGAGGCAAAATACAGCGCAAAGGCTGTATAAGCATAGACATCATACCATTCGATCAGATTTCCGACAGAGCCGACCAGAATAGCCTTGACCCGCCGCACTGTATCGGCGCGGTCATAACCATCAGTTGTGGCGGTGAAATCTTGTTTTTTCTGATCCTGCATGGTGCCTCCCTTATTTTATTATACTGAAAAATATATATATTATTTATCATTCAGCAATAATTATATGCAGGCTGCGGGGGCCATGGGCACCCAGCAGAAGTTTTTGCTCAATATCGGCGGAGCGGGACGGGCCGGTGATGAAATTGACCGTGCGCGGCATATGTCCTGCGCCAAACTGTGCGCGGATGCGTGCCAGCACGCTCTCATAATGTCCGGCAATATCCTCGGCCTTCACCACGACAATATGAGTGTCGGGCAGAAAATTCAGAGTGGTGGGATTTTCAGGGCCGGAAACGAGAATAAGCGTGCCGGTTTCAGCGGCTGCGCCAAAGGCATGCGAGAGGCCGTTGAGGTCATGCCCGTCCGAAGGTCCATGCGAAATGCTGAGGGCAGTCTCCTCCCATTTGAGGCTGGTGAGGCGTGGGTCAGCCCCCATTTTTAAGGTGGCGGGCAGGTTGTTGTCGCGCAGATAACGCGCAACCTCTGCCGGAATGTCAGCGGTTTTGACCTCGGCAAGGGTTGCAAAGGTGGCTGTGGCCTCGGTGATGAACAGGTCAATTAGGGCGCGGCCGGAGAGCGCGCCGCGCTGCGGCAGAATGCCTTGTGCGGCTTCGTCGAGGCGGGCGGCCACATTGGCTTGGCGCGGTGCCTCATGGCCGCTGACATGCAACGAGCGGCGGATGGAGGCGAGGATGTCGTCGCGGGCGCTGGTCATCAAGCCGCCGCCGGATTGACTTCGGTGATGATACGATCACCAAATTTTTGTTCAGAAATGGCAAGTTCATAGGCTGTTTGCAGATTGAGCCAGAATCGCGCGCTATTGCCGAAATAGCGCCCCAAACGCAAAGCCATTTCAGGAGAAATGCCGCGATGTTGATTGACAATTTCCGAGACCCGCCCCGGATTGGTTCGCAATTCGGCTGAAAGGCGACTTATCGTCAAATCCCGCGCCTGCATCTCACGCTTTAAAATGCGTCCCGGATGAATAGGTATCATGTGCATGAGTCATAACCTTTTATGTCATTGGCGTAAAATGTATTTTAAAACATTTTATTGAATTTCAGATAAGGATTATTGCTGTCATATATATAATTTGGCTCTCCGCTTCCAAATGACTTAAAAGCATTTTTCAATAAAACACCATTTTTTCCATACATATATTCGAGACCAGCACAAAGATGAGCGACTATCTCATAATCTAAGGCATTAAATTCGGCAGAGATGTTTAATTT
>DAIMHB010000434.1:0-2246 GCA_036723545.1 Beijerinckiaceae bacterium | reverse complement strand
CTGATCGCCTGAAAATAAAGCTGAATATTCGCGCGGGGCAGTTCAGGACGGGTTTTGACAAAGCCGCCCGCCTGATTGAGGCTCAGGCTCAAGGGCCCGCGCCCGAACAGCAAAAATTGCAGCCCCGCCTTCAGTTTGCCCCACCAAGGGCGCAGATCCTCGTTCATAGTCGGCACTTTGGCGCGGTAGGTGTAATTTATGCCCAAATGATCCTGCATATAAAGGCCGACAGCGGGCAGAGAATGGCGCAGTTCCACGCCGATTTTGGAGAGATGCGCGGGCGCGCCAATGCCCGAAATCTGCAAGAGTTGCGGCGAATTGACCGCGCCGCCGCTGACAATTACCTCGCGCCGCGCATGAATGACCGCGCGGCTGCCCCCGCGCGCCACTTCAACACCAATGGCGCGATTGCCCTCCAGCACCACACGCAGCGCATGGGTGTTGCGCATCAATGTGACATTTTTGCGCTTTAAGGCCGGATAAAGAAAGGCCTTGGCGGCGGACATGCGCCAGCCCTGCTTGGTATTGATCTGGTAAAGGCCAACACCTTCCTGCGTTGCGCCATTAAAATCACTGTTGGGCGCAAAACCGGCCTGTTGTCCGGCTTCCAGAAATTTCATCGCCAATGGATGCAGACTGGCGCGGACATCAGAAATATGCACATCACCGCCGACGCCGCGCCATTCATTCGCGCCGGCCTGATTGTCCTCAATCTGCTTGAAATAGGGCAGGCAGTCCGCAAAGCTCCAGCCGGCATTGCCCTCAGCCGCCCAGTCATCATAATCACGCGCATCGCCCCTGATCCACACCATGGCATTGAGCGAGGAGGAGCCGCCGATCACCTTGCCGCGCGGCCAATAATCTGCCCGCCCGCCAAGGCCGGGGTCGGGCGCAGCCTTATAGCCCCAGTTGAGGCTTTTGTCATAAAAGGTCTTGCCATAACCCAGCGGCACCTGCACCCAGAAACGCCGGTCTGTGCCCCCCGCCTCCACCACCAATATGGTATATTTGCCATTGGCCGAAAGTCGCTCGGCCAGAACACAGCCTGCCGAACCTGCGCCGATGATGATGAAATCAAATGTATTCTGGCTGTTCTGGGTCATGATGCAATCAGAGGGGTTCGGTTAAGAAAGGGTGCGTTGCGGCAGAAACGGGTGTCGGAGTTTTCTCTTCTTCATCCTGAGGAACACAAAGCGCGTCTCCTCTTCTTCATCCTGAGGAGCGCGAAGCGCGTCTCGAAGGAGGGGAGAGAGTAAGGATGCGGGGAAGTGTGGAGCCGTCTTTGCGAGGAGGCGAAGCCGACGCGGCAATCCATATTGACTGGATTGCTTCACTTGCGTTCGCAATGACGGTTGCGTACTTTGACCCCGCACCCCTGTACTCGCCCCGCATCCTTCGAGAAGCTCAGGATGAAGGGCCAGAGGGAGCGATTCAATATGAACGCAAAATGCCCTAAAATTTAACATTTCACCCCAGTTCTGCCGGAAAACCGGGCGCGCGCAGGTCGGTGTTCAGCACATCTTCCAGCAGTTTCACCACCTGTGATGACCATGCCCCGCCACCATAGGCGGATCTGGCGCGGATGAAGGTTTGTGCGGTTTGCCCTGCCAGATCCAGCGGCACGCCAAATTCCTTGCCAAAACCAAGCGCAAAGCCAAGGTCTTTGCAGGCCAGATCCATGGTAAAGTTGATATTGTAACTGCCGTTGAGAATGACCTGACCTTCGGTTTCAAACACGAAACTATTGCCGGAACTGGCCTGAATCACATGAAAGGCCTGCGCCAGATCCAGCCCGCCCTTTTTGGCCAGCATCAGCGCCTCACCCGCCGCCACCAGATGAATAAAGGCCAGCATATTGGTGATGACCTTGATCACCGCCGCCTTGCCGATGGGCCCGACATTGAAAATCTTGCCGCCCATGGCCTGCAAAGCGGCGCGGTGGCGCTCAAACACCGCCGCCTCGCCGCCAACAATCACCGTGATCTGGCCGCTAGCTGCCAGATGCACGCCGCCCGTCACCGGACATTCGAGCGTATCAATGCCATAGTCTGCGGCCAGAGCGGCCATTTTGACAATTTCCTCGCTGTCATTGGTGCTCATTTCAATCCAGGTGCTGCCCTTTTTCAGGCCGGCCAGAATCCCGCGCGGGCCGGCCAGCACCTTCATGGAAACCGCAGGTGAGGGCAGGCAGGTGATGACCGCATCCACCTGTTCGGCCACCGCCTGCGCGTCATCCGCCCAATGCG
>DAIMHB010000433.1:0-2251 GCA_036723545.1 Beijerinckiaceae bacterium | reverse complement strand
TTTCTGTCTATATTGCAGAAACAGGCCGCACCCTTGAGGCCAATGGCGGAAATTTTCTGGTGATGGAACATGGGTCTGTTCAGCGGCAGAATGGCTCCCAGCCAGATTCATCCATCGTCACCTTTGACCGTTATGCCATTGACCTGTCCCAGTTCACCCCTGACACCGGCAAAAATGATTTTGTCCCGCGTGAGCGCACAACAGCGGACTTGCTGAATGCGGATATGTCCAAGCCTGAAGTGGCGGCCCAGATCGGACGCATCCGCGCCGAACTGCATGACCGCTTTGTCAATCCGCTATATGCTATAGCCTTCATGCTGATCGGTTTTGCCGCATTGGGGCAGGCCAGAACCACGCGGCAAGGACGCGGCGCCGCGATTTTAATGGCTGTTGGCTGTGTTATTGCCATCCGCATTGGCGGGGCGGCGGCATCTACCCTGATGTTGCGGCAGGCCTCAAGCATTATTCTGGCCTATTCAATTCCCATTTTAACCAGTATTCTGGATCTTATCCTGATTTTCGGAGCGGATAGCCTGCACCATTGGCTGCGCCAGCGGAACACGGCATGATCGGCAGCACTCTGGGTTTTTACATCGGCAAGCGATTTGCCAAAACAGTGGCCGGTGTGTTTGTCACCGTATTCTGCCTTGTCTATATCATTGACCTTGTGGAGCTTTTGCGCCGGACGGGCGAGACAACCCATGCCACAACCGGATTTATCGCCTTTCTGTCTCTGATCCGTATTCCGGCCATCACCGAGCAGATTCTGCCCTTTGCTGTTCTGATCGGCGCGATGATGGCCTTTCTGGACCTGACGCGAAAACTCGAACTGGTGGTGATTCGTGCTTCCGGCATTTCAGTCTGGCAGTTTTTGCTTCCCCCTCTGCTGGTGGCACTGGGCATCGGCATATTTGCCACCTGCGTTTACAATCCCCTGGCCGCTGTGCTCAAAGAGCGGGCCGACCATATCGAAGCCGAGCTGTTTGGCCGTATACCGCAAAACGGGCCGGACAAGAGCCTCTGGATTCGCCAAAAAAGCGGCGATGGTCAGGCCATTATCCGGGCAAGCTCCTCCGAGGAATCCGGACGCATTCTACACAATCTGACGGTCTTTGTGTTTGAGCCCAACGGTGCCTTTACCGAGCGGGTGGAAGCAGTCAGCGCGCAACTGAGCAAAGGCTACTGGACCCTGCATCAGGCCCGCGTGCTGCGTGTGGATGAGCCGCCGGAAAATGCCGGTGATTATATTCTGACCACAAATCTGACCGCCGACGAGATCACCCAGAGTTTTCTGCCGCCGGATGCTGTGCCATTCTGGGAACTTCCGGCCCTTACAAAAAGAATGCAGGAAGCTGGTCTTAACTCTGCCCGATATAATCTGCGATTTCAGGCGCTTCTGGCGCGTCCTTTACTCTTGATGGCAATGGTTTTGGTGGCAGCATCATTCTCATTAAAATTTTTTCGCATGGGCGGGATTTCGCGCATGGTTTCTGGTGGCATCATCTCCGGCTTCGTGCTTTATGTAGTGACAAAGCTGGTGGGAGATTTGGGCAGTGCCGGGCTTCTTAATGCCGTCATAGCCGCGTGGTCTCCTGCTCTGATCGGATCGTTTAGTGGTGCGCTGATTTTATTGCACCAGGAGGATGGTTGAATGGGGCGCGCACAGGGCGCGGGAGTTATGGTCAACCATTTCTCCGGTTGGATAAAGCAAAAGATGAGCGGCAGCCTTTCGGCGCTGGCTTTGCTGTGCCTTATGCTTGCCGCCCCTGTGCTTCCCGCAGCTGCACAGACCCCTGCGCCCCAACCAACAACTGCCACCACAACAGGCGTGCCGTCGCAAACAGGGGCCCTTGACCCGGACCGGATGCTGATTGAATCCGCATCCATGGTTTATAACAAGGATGACAATACCGTATCAGCGCAGGGCGACGTTCAGATCTATTACAAAGGCCGCATTCTTCAGGCCGATAAGGTCACCTATAACCGCACTACAGGCCGTGTTCTGGCCACGGGCAATGCCAAAATCACCGAAACAGACGGATCTGTGACCTATGGCGATCATTTTGACCTGACAGACAACTTCCGTGATGGGTTCATCGATTCGGTTCAGGTGATCAGCAAAGACAAAACCCGGATGACCTCTCCCCATGCCGAACGGGTGAGTGGTGACATTGTCAATCTCGACAAGGCCAGCTATACGGCCTGCGAACCGTGTAAAGACCACCCCGAACGCCCGCCGGTCTGGCAGGTT
>DAIMHB010000432.1:0-2257 GCA_036723545.1 Beijerinckiaceae bacterium | reverse complement strand
GAATAAGCTTTACAAAAAAGATAAAAATTCGTAT
This sequence comes from Beijerinckiaceae bacterium, assembly GCA_036723545.1. GTDB lineage: Bacteria > Pseudomonadota > Alphaproteobacteria > Rhizobiales > Beijerinckiaceae > JANXSV01. The sequence goes on along the minus strand of DAIMHB010000432.1, from coordinate 2,223 downwards.
TTTTACAAACATTAAAATACAAGTTGAATTTTTTTATGGGTTTATTTTGCTCGTAGATATATTTGATTCGCCCGATGTAGTTGCCGTTATACCTACAATTGGAAAATACCCTCATCGGCTTTTGGCTTGTGTTGAAGCATTGAAAGCTTCAATTTTTAATGGTCGCTTGGCAATAGCGGTGGTATGGAATGATCCGAGGCAACCTATTCAATCTATTGAAAATGTTGATTTTTTTGAGCCCGGTTTAAATCTTGGCTTTCCTGGTGCTTTAAATTATGCCCGCGGACATATTCAAAGCGAAGCGCTCTGGGTCCTGCAGGACGATGTTCGGGTGCACTGTGACTGCCTTGAATATTTATTCACAAGAATACGGCAATCAAGCACTGTTGCCCTTGTTTCACCCATTGCTGTCAATGCCTCGGGCATGATTCCAGCCTATTCGCGTGCGGGTGTATTAACGCGTGAAGGCAATATGGCCCATTGGTATCCCTTGCAAGATACACACCCGGAAGATCTGGATTTGAACTTTCCGCTTGATTGGGTATCGACCAGCGGAGCACTGGTTCGGCTCACATCCTGGGATGCTGCCGGTGGGTATGATCCAGATTTTTATCCCCTTCAGTGGTCAGATGTAGATTTTACATACAGACTTAAAAAAGCTGGTTTTGAGATTGTCCTGGACGCTCAAGCCAGAATTAACCATGAGGTTAATGGATCAACGCCTCGTGTTCTGGGCAAGTTTTTGTCTCAAGCCAATAACGAAAAATTCCTGAATAAAAACTTCAATCAGAAACAACCGGCACGCGTAAATTGTGATGTCGCACCCGAGTTGATGCAGAACATTGCACGCGCGGCCAGTCTTGGTTTTGTTGATTTTGCAGGTTACGTTCAGAGTGAGTTTGATGATTTAAACGCCGAAGCTGAAAATTTGCGGAGTCAAAATCTGAACCTGAGCCAGAACAACGCATATTTGTGTGAAGAACTGCGCCGCCGAGATCAAAAAATTTTATATCTGAAATCAACGCTCTGGCGACAGGTAATTTATAAAATCAAACAGGCAATCAGAAAATTTAAGTCATGAATTTTTTCATTATAAATTTAAGATTAAGAGGATTACACCCACATGAATGACAAGAGCATGAATTCACCAGAATTCAGCTTACGGGGAGCACTAAAAGACGTAGCCACCGTGTCTGAAACCGGAAAAAGTTTGAAACGTTTGACAGAAGGTGTTGTCATTCGGAAACTGACGACCCATGTCGATGAGCGTGGCTCGGTCGCCGAGCTATTTGACGAACGATGGGGATATCCAGACCCGTTAACATTCAGCTATATGTGTACAATTCGTCCAGGAATAGTCAAAGGCTGGGGCCTGCATGAGAAACATGAGGACCGCTACGTATTTTTGGAAGGCGAAATGCAGCTGCTGCTCTATGATGTGCGGCCTCACAGCTCAACCTATGGCGAATTATGTATCATAAATTTAAGCGAATATGACCGTTGCCTGATAAATATACCAACGTATGTGTGGCATGCAGATTATAATTTCGGCTCAAAAGACGCAGTTATCATCAATTTTCCGACGGCTCCGTTTAACCATGCCGCTCCGGATAAATTGCGGTTGCCAATTGATACAGACCTGATCCCGCACCGGTTCCCTCAGAGTGTTCGTGGAGGCTAGAGCCTGCCGATTTTAGACGGCAGCATAGCCTGAGTTTTTGAGATCGTTTGCGCATTCGTTTGGGGCGAAGAGATCAAGCAGATCACCGGCCTTTCGCCAAGCGTCCTCGACGGTTCGAGGGGTTGCATTGCGCATCAGATGCTTGAGCTTGGCGAAGACCTGCTCGATCGGATTGAGATCAGGGCTGTAGGCGGGCAGGAAGATCAGATGAGCGCCAACGGCGCGGATGGCGGCTCTGGCCGCCTTGCCCTTGTGCGCGCCAAGATTGTCCAGGATCACGATATCTCCCTTTGCGAGCGCGGGGACGAGCAGCTTGTGGATATAGGCTGTCAAGAGATCGCCGTTGATCGGTTCATCGATCACCCATGGCGCATCGATACGATCATGACGAAGTGCGGCGATGAAGGTCAGCGTTTTCCAGTGCCCATGGCACGCGCGCCTCCAGCCGTTGCCCGCGCGGTCCCCAGCCGCACAAGGGGGCCATGTTGGTCTTGATCCACGTCTCATCAATGAAGACGAGGCGTTTGGGGTCAATCCTGTGC
>DAIMHB010000431.1:0-2283 GCA_036723545.1 Beijerinckiaceae bacterium | reverse complement strand
ATACCAGCTGTTCTGGCTTTCCCAGGTCTTTTGCTCAAGGCGGAAGATTTCGCTCGGAAATTCACCCCCCAAAGCCAGCACCTTGCAGAATCCGCTGCCGCTATGGGTAAAGCCGCATGTTTCCAGCACGCGGCGTGAGCGTGCATTGCTGGCCCGCACTGTGGCCATAATCTCGCGCACCGGCGTCAGGCTGAACAAGGTGCTCACCATCGTCTGCACGGCTTCATGCATATAGCCCTGCCCCCAATGGTCGGGATGCAGCGCATAGCCGATCTCGGCCTTGCTCTCGGATTTCATTTCGGCACTGATAAAGCCGATCACATCCCGATTGCCGGAGCGCAGCGCCAGCACCAGATTGAGCGCCTCGCCGGCAGTGTTGAACCTGCGGGCATTGAGAATAAAGTCATCGCTTGCCCCCTGCGGATAGGGGTGCGGAATCCGGCTGGTTTGCTCGGCAACAATTTTATGCCCGGCAATGGCTACAATGGCGGCGGCATCCGCGGCCCGCGGCCAGCGCAGCCACAGACGCTGTGTTTCAAGCCGGAAAACATCGTCACGGGTCAGATCAGGAAACATGGTTTGAGCTCCAGTTTCACCACCTTATGCGCTGCGCATAAAGCAGATACGACAAAGGGAAGTGGTGTCCCACTTCCCCGCTCAAAACCTTTCGGTTTTTGTGAATGATCTTACCAGATTTGATCTGACAAGAGAGGCTATATGCACCCCATATTCACCGGTTCTGTGGGATCCGGTGGGGGTTGCATCTCCTCCACCGTTATTCTGCTGCCTTGAGGGCTGGTGCCGCAACAACCGAAATATAAGCCCGGCCATTGCCTTTGGTTTTAAATTCGACATGACCTTCGGTCAGCGCAAACAATGTATGGTCTACGCCCATACCGACATTGCTGCCCGGATGCCATTTCGTGCCGCGTTGGCGCACGATAATGTTCCCTGGAATGACAGCTTCGCCGCCAAATTTCTTTACGCCAAGGCGACGACCGTCTGAGTCGCGCCCGTTGCGGGAGGAACCGCCTGCCTTTTTATGAGCCATCTGAATGCTCCACAATTATTATGGCGTTTTTGCGCCGGAGTCTGAATGAATATCCGAAAAACGGATGATGATATCAGTTAAACATATAGCGGCAGATGATCTGCCACAGTCGGTTTAACCGTGAATAGCCTTGATCTGGACAATCGTCAGGTCCTGACGATGACCGCGCTTGCGCTTGGAGTTCTGACGGCGACGCTTTTTGAAGGAAATGACCTTCGGGCCACGGGTCTGCTCGACGATTTCGCCAATAACGGAGGCGCCAGCAACAGAAGGGGCGCCGAAAACAGCAGAGCCGTCCTTGGTCAGCATCAGCACTTCGTCAAATGTAACAGCGTCACCGGCCGCGCCGGAAACGGTGGAAAGGGTAATTTTGTCGTCGACAGCAACTTTATATTGCTTGCCGGCGGCTTTAATGACTGCGAACATCTTTTGTCCTCGTGTTCAAACCGGCTTGTGCTTATGCACAGACGGCTTTTTGGCAGCTGAAACCAGCAGGTGAATTCCGGTGCGATCTACAGCTTTTCAGCTTTCAAACAACAAAAGCGAAAAGCGCAGCATGAGTGCCGCGCCAGAGAACCTAGCCTATACGGTGCCCGGGCTGTCTTTGTCAAGGTCTATGCACCGTGCCGGCCCGCTATATGCAAGGCCATTGATGATTTGTGACATTTGCGTATTGTGACGCAGGATTCTTGGAGACCAGATATGCCTGTGCATTTTTCCGACCATGAGATGACCACCCGTATGGAGCGGCTGCGCGCGGCGATGACCGCGCGTGATCTGGAGGGCCTGCTGCTGTTCAATCAGGAGAGCATGTATTGGCTCACCGGCTATGACACTTTCGGCTTTTGCTTCTTCCAGTGTCTTTATGTCGGCATGGACGGCACAGTGGCGCTGCTCACCCGTTCGGCTGACCTGCGGCAGGCGCAGCACACCTCAAATATCAAGGACATTCGCATCTGGAAGGATGCCGCCGATGCCAATCCGGCACAGGATTTGCGCCGGATGCTGGAAAGTCTGGGTGTCAAAGGGCAGATTGGCATTGAAAATGACGCCTATGGCCTGACCCATGCCATGGGCAAAAAGCTCGATGCCGCTCTCGATGGGTTTGTGACCCTGCAGGACGCCTCGCGCCTTGTGGCCTTTCTGCGTGTCACCAAAAGTGCGGCAGAGCTGGCCTATGTGCGCAAGGCCGCCTTTCTCTCCGATCTGGCCGACAAGGCCGCGATCGAGGC
>DAIMHB010000430.1:0-2287 GCA_036723545.1 Beijerinckiaceae bacterium | reverse complement strand
GCGCGAGATGGGCTCTGTCGAGCTTTTGTCGCGTGAGGGCGAAATTGCCATTGCCAAGCGCATAGAGGCTGGCCGTGAGGCGATGATTGCGGGCCTGTGCGAGAGCCCGCTGACCTTTCAGGCCATCATCATCTGGCGCGACGAACTCAATGACGGCAAGGTTTTGCTGCGCGACATTATTGATCTCGAAGCCACCTATGCGGGCCCTGATGGCCGCAATACGCCCAAGATCGACATGACCGCCCCCGGCGCACAGGAGGCTCTGGCCGCCCGTGCGGCTGCCGGGCCGGCCGCCCGTGCCGCTCAGGCCGGCCTTGAGGGCGAGGATGGCGAACGCCCCGCAGGCGAAGACGGTTTTGACGACGAAGATGATATGGAAAATTCCGTATCTCTCTCCGCCATGGAGGCCGAGCTGAAACCAAAGGTTTTGGAAACCTTTGACCGCATCGCCGACACCTATAAAAAGCTGCGCCGCCTTCAGGATCAGAATGTTGAAAACAAACTGAAAAATGAAGCGCTGACTCCGGCACAGGACCGCAAATATAAATCCCTGAAAAAAGACATCGTCACCGATGTCAAAAGCCTGTCCCTCAACCAGAACCGTATTGATGCGCTGGTCGAGCAGCTGTATGACATCAACAAGCGTCTCATTGGCCTTGAAACCAAGCTGCTGCGCCTGTGCGAAAGCTATGGCGTGTCGCGCGAGGACTTCCTCAAAAACTACCAGAATTCCGAACTCGACCCGAAATGGGTGCTGCGCGTCTCCAAGCTGGGCTCGCGCGGCTGGCGTGATCTGATCGCGCAGGACAAAGAGGGCGTGAAAGACCTGCGCAACGCTATTCATGACCTTGCCACAGAAACCGGCCTTGAAATTCAGGAATTTCGCAAAATCGTGCATATGGTGCAGAAGGGCGAGCGCGAGGCGCGTCAGGCCAAGAAGGAAATGGTCGAGGCCAATCTGCGTCTCGTGATTTCTATTGCCAAAAAATACACCAACCGTGGCTTGCAATTCCTTGATTTGATTCAGGAAGGCAATATCGGCCTGATGAAGGCTGTCGATAAGTTTGAATATCGCCGCGGCTATAAATTCTCCACCTATGCGACATGGTGGATCAGACAGGCCATCACCCGCTCTATTGCCGATCAGGCCCGCACCATCCGTATTCCGGTGCATATGATCGAAACGATCAACAAGATTGTGCGCACCTCACGCCAGATGCTGCATGAGATTGGCCGCGAGCCGACCCCTGAGGAATTGGCCGAAAAGCTGGCCATGCCGCTGGAAAAGGTGCGCAAGGTTCTCAAAATCGCCAAGGAGCCGATCAGCCTTGAAACACCCATCGGCGACGAGGAAGATTCGCATCTGGGCGATTTCATCGAGGACAAGAACGCGCTGCTGCCCATCGATGCGGCGATCCAGTCCAACTTGCGCGAAACCACCACGCGCGTGCTCGCCTCCCTCACCCCGCGTGAGGAGCGCGTGCTGCGTATGCGCTTTGGCATCGGCATGAACACCGACCACACGCTTGAGGAGGTCGGCCAGCAATTCTCAGTCACGCGCGAGCGCATCCGCCAGATTGAGGCCAAAGCCCTGCGCAAGCTCAAACACCCCAGCCGCTCACGCAAGCTGCGGAGTTTTCTGGACAATTAACCCTACAATCCTGAGCCTCGCTCATCGCGGGGCTCTCACTTCAGCCTCATCGAGAGGCTCTCACGTCCCCCTCATCCTGAGGCTCTCGAAGGATGAGGGGAGAGACGCTATAATTTAACCCAGTTTGCCCACAGCCTGTTCCACTGCGTCAATCAGCCGGTTTGAGCGCACGAGGGCGATGGCCTGATTCATCTCTGTCGCATACCAGCGATCTCCGGAGAGGGCAGGGCTGATTTCCTTGCGCACAGCCTCCAATGCGGCGCGGGTGCCTGCACCAATCGGATGATCCTTGGCGAGGTCTTCGATCAGCGAGAGCGCCTGACAGCTCATGAGAATTTCGCCCGCCAGCACCATCTCGGCATTTTCAACGATAGAGCGCGCCTTGCGGCCGCAATAGGTGGAGTTGGAGACATGATCCTCGGCATTGCTTTTGCCGGGGATGGAATCCACCGAGCCGGGATTGGCCAGATGGCGGTTTTCCATCACCAGCGCCGACATTGAGCATTGTACCGTGGCAAAGCCGGTGTTGAGGCCCTTTTTACCGGCCAGCAGGTTGCGCGGCAGGCCGTAGGACATGGTGGGGTCGATCAGGCGGGCAAGGCGACGCTCCGAGATCGAGGAGAGATCAGCCATGGC
>DAIMHB010000429.1:0-2324 GCA_036723545.1 Beijerinckiaceae bacterium | reverse complement strand
CTATGCCAGCCGCTCCTCTGAGGCGGCAGACCTGCTCGCTCTTGCCAAAAAGGTTAGCTGAACATGGCCCATGCCGAGCCGCTGACCCCGGTGATTGAACCGCCCGCCACCGGAATTCTTGCGCCGGTGGCGCGCGTTCTGGCCATTGTGAACACGGTTGTGTTCAATCTCTCGGCGGTGGCGCTGGTGGCCGCAGCCTTGGTGCTGACCTTCGGGGTTGTGCTCGGCCATGTGACCAAACATTCTGTGCTCTGGCAGGATGAGGTGACGATTTTTCTCACCGCCGGAGCCATTTTTTTCTCGGCGGCCTTTGTCCAGTCCGAGCGCGGCCATATTGCCATCAATGTGCTGGACGGGATGCTTTCGCCGGTTGTGGCACGGCGCAAAGCGCTGGTCATCAGCGGCATTGTCTTTGCTTTTTGTCTGGTGTTTGCGGCCAAAACAGGCCTGCTGCTGCATGAAGCCATTGTCGATGAGCAAATTTCCAGCTCGGCCTGGGGGCCGCCTTTATGGATTCCCTATCTGTGTTTGACGGCGGGCATGAGCCTGCTGGCGCTGCAGGTGGCCTTTGAGCTGGCGCGCCAGTCATGGGCTGCATTTTTTATCGTTCTGGTGCTGACACTGGCGTTTTTATTGTGGCAGCGCCCGCCCACACCCTTGCTTGTGGGTGTGCCGCAATGGGCGGTCGGTGTCAGTTTTTGCGTGGCGACACTGATTGCGATGTTTTCGGGAATGCCGATTGCTTTTGCTTTGGGTGTTGTGGCGGTGACATTCATGCTGCTGTTTATGCCTGCGGCATCGATTGATACGATTGCGCAGAATTTTTATGAGGAATTGGCCAATGTCACCATTCTGGCTATTCCTTTGTTCATTCTCAAAGGGTCGGCCATTGGCCGCTCCAATGCGGGGCGGGATCTTTATCTGGCGCTGCATGTTTGGCTGAGCAAAATTCCGGGCGGGCTGGGGGTGGCCAATACGCTGGCCTGCGGCCTGTTTTCGGCCATGTCCGGCTCGTCTCCGGCCACCTGTTCGGCCATTGGCTCGGCCGGTATTCCGGAAATGCGGGCGCGGGGCTATTCACCCGGCTTTGCGGCGGGCATTATTGCGGCGGGCGGCACATTGGGCATTCTCCTGCCTCCATCCGTGACCATGCTGCTTTATGCAGTGGCGGCGGAGGTGTCACTGGGCAAGCTGTTTCTGGCGGGTATTCTCCCCGGTGTGCTGCTGATGTCGCTGTTTGCGGTCTATTCGGTGTATAATTTCACTAAGGAAAAGCAGGTCGCACAGCATATTTCCAACACCACGGGCATCAGTTCGGCCATTCTCAACAAGGACTATTACACATTCGCGCAAAAAATCCGCATGGCGGTATGGGTTGCGCCCTTTCTGACCATTCTCACCGGCGTGATGGTGGTGCTTTATGCGGGCTGGGCCACACCCTCCGAAACGGCAGGTGTGGGCGCCATTATGGCGCTGATTGTCATTGGCATCATGTATGGCATCTGGCGTCCGGCCAAAATCATGCCGATTGTGTCGAGCACATTGAAAGAATCGACCATGCTGCTGCTCATTATCGGCATGTCGCTGCTTTATGCCTATGTGATGAGCTATCTGCAGATCAGCCAGTCCACAGCGGCATGGATTATTGCGCTGAACCTGTCCAAATGGGTGCTGCTGGCCACCATTCTGGTGTTTGTGATTGTGCTGGGGTTCTTTTTACCCCCTGTGTCGATTATTCTGATGACCGCGCCGATTATCCTGCCACCGCTGAAGGCGGCGGGTTTTGATCTGGTATGGTTTGGCGTTATCATGACCATTGTAATGGAAATGGGCTTGATTCACCCTCCCGTCGGCCTGAATATTTTCGTCATTAAAAATATTGCGCCGGATATTGCCCTTAAAGAGATCATGTGGGGCACTTTTCCGTTTCTGGCAGTGATGGCGCTGGTGGTTCTGCTCGCCTGTGTTTTTCCCGGGCTGGTGACCTATCTGCCTTATGCCATTATGGGCGGCGGGGTTGCGCATTAGGAGAGCTTAATGAGCAAGAACTTCATTCAGGATCTGCTGACCCAAATTGCGCAGCGCGGGCGTTCCATCATCGGTATTGGCGCGTCGGCGTCCTATGAGGGCACAGAAGACCTTGGCGCCCTGAGCCGCGCTTTGCTGGCCGGGCGCGGCGAGGCCTCAGGCGTGGCTATGGCACGCCATATTCTGGATATGTATCATCATGCCACCCCTGAACAGAGGCTGGCCTTTCTCAAAACGCTGGCACAAGATTTTGGCCCCGATGAGGCGCGCCTTGCACGCGCGATTGAGGCCTATAC
>DAIMHB010000428.1:0-2325 GCA_036723545.1 Beijerinckiaceae bacterium | reverse complement strand
CTCCTCAGGATGACGGGGAGAAGGAACGCTCACAGTGTGTTTCCACCTCAAAACAACATGTGCCAGAGCTGAATTTGAAAATGAAATGGCTCCGGTGCGATCAGCACCGGAGCCAGAACATCATGCGAAATGCAATGATAGCCGGAAAAATCCCGTTTTACTTCATGGTTGGAATGCTGAATTCCGAACCATCCTTTATGCCTGAAGGCCAGCGCGAGGTGATGGTCTTGGTCTTGGTGTAGAAGCGGATGGAATCGGGCCCGTGCTGGTTCAAATCGCCGAAGGAGGAACGCTTCCAGCCGCCGAAGGTGTAATAAGCAATCGGAACCGGAATCGGCACGTTGATCCCGATCATGCCGACCTGCACCTTGGAAGCAAAATCACGCGCTGTGTCGCCGTCACGGGTGAAAATGGCCACGCCATTGCCATATTCATGGTCGTTGCACAGGTCGAGCGCTTCCTTATAGGTTTTGGCGCGCAGCACCGAGAGCACCGGCCCAAAGATTTCTTCCTTATAAATGGTCATGTCCTTGGTGACATTGTCGAACAGGCAGCCGCCCATATAGAAGCCGTTTTCATAGCCCTGCATTTTGAAGCCGCGACCATCAACAACGAGCTTTGCGCCTTCCTTGATGCCGGTTTCGACATAGCCCTTGATTTTTTCAAGCGCGGCCTTGGTCACAACCGGACCGTAATCGGCGGTCAGGTCGGTGGAAGGGCCGACCTTGAGGGCCTCAACGCGCGGAATGAGCTTCTTCATCAGCGCATCCGCTGTGCCTTCACCCACCGGCACGGCCACAGAAATCGCCATGCAGCGCTCGCCTGCCGAGCCATAACCGGCGCCGATCAGCGCATCGACGGTCTGATCCATATCGGCATCGGGCATAATCACCATATGGTTCTTGGCGCCGCCGAAACACTGCACGCGCTTGCCTGCGGCGCAACCACGGGCATAAATATATTCGGCAATCGGGGTCGAGCCGACAAAACCAATGGCCTTGACATCAGCGTCATCAAGCAGCGCGTCCACGGCTTCCTTATCACCATTAATGACATTGAAAATGCCGGGAGGGCCACCAGCCTCAATGAACAGTTCAGCCAGACGCAGCGGCACCGAAACATCGCGTTCGGAGGGCTTGAGGATAAAGGCATTGCCGCAGGCAATGGCCGGGCCAGCCTTCCACAGCGGAATCATGGCCGGAAAGTTGAACGGGGTAATGCCCGCCACAACACCCAGCGACTGGCGCATCGAATAAGTGTCGATGCCGGGGCCGGCATTGTCCGTATATTCACCCTTCATCAGGTGTGGTACGCCGATGCAGAATTCGAGCACTTCAACGCCGCGCTGAATGTCGCCCTTGGCATCGGGAATGGTTTTGCCATGCTCACGCGCCAGCATTTCGGCCAGTTCGTCATTATGCTTGGCGATGAGCGCCAGATAATTCATGAAGACGCGGGCGCGGCGCTGCGGATTGGTGGCGGCCCATGCGGGCTGGGCCTTGGCGGCATTTTCAACGCAGGCGCGCACCTCGGCCTTGGAGGCCAGCGGCACCTTGCTGATGACATCGCCGGTCATCGGCTGGAAGGCTTCGGTAAAACGGCCTGATGTGCCTGCCACATGCTTGCCGCCGATATAATGAGTAAGTTCCTTGACCATGTTGCTCTCCCTGAGATGCTTTTTATTAGCATTGTTATTTTCGCACGAATATGCTCAATTTCGCTCCATCATTGTGCATAAATACAGGAACAAAAATGGCGCAGTTCAACTGGGATGATTTGCGGTTTTTCATCAGTGTGGCGCGGGCGGGCACGCTGACTCTGGCCGCCAGCCGCATGAAAACCGACCATGCCACTGTTTCGCGCCGCATCACCAGTCTGGAGACCGCGCTGAAAACACAGCTTTTTGAGCGCCGCCCGCAGGGTTATACGCTGACAGAAGCGGGCGCGCGCCTGCTGGACACCGCCGAAAACATCGAAACACAGGCCGTCACCGCGCAAAACAGCATTGGCAATGCCAATCTTGCGCTGTCCGGCGTGGTGCGCATTGCCGCGCCCGACGGCTTTGGCACCCTGTTTTTGAGCCGCCGCCTGGCGCAGCTCAATGCGCATTATCCTGAACTGACGATCCAGCTTGTGTCGATTCCGCGCGCGGTGTCTGTGTCGAAGCGCGAGGCGGATATTGCCATCGTCATCAATCCGCCGGAGGAAGGGCGGCTTCGGGTGAAAAAACTCACCAATTATCACCTGCATTTTTATGCCTCGGCGGAATATCTTGGCCGGCACGGCACGCCGTCCAGCCTTGACGACCTTAAAGCCCACCAGCTG
>DAIMHB010000427.1:0-2326 GCA_036723545.1 Beijerinckiaceae bacterium | reverse complement strand
TGGTGACGGTTTTGGCCCCGCGCCTTTTGCAGATTTCCAGCACGGCGGCATTGGCCTCCGCCGCAGTGCGGGCAAAATGCACATGGCCGCCGCTGGCCTTCACCTTGGCCTCATAGGCTTCGATATAAAGGTCGAGATGGGCCAGAGTGTGGTTTTTAATGTCGCGCGCGGCATCGCGCAGGGCTTCAAATTCCGGCAGACGCGCGGCGGCCTTGGCGCGTTTGTCGATAAAGCCGGAGCGCACATTGCCGAGCGCTTTTTGCAGCTGGACATCGCCCATGGCCTCATGGGCATTGGTTTTAAACTGGGGGGATGTGGCCACATGGGTCATGGGTTCAGGTCCATTGGGTTATTTTATTGCCCTGACCATCGGTGAACTCACCGATGATGATGTAAATCAGGTCGATGAACGACCAGATGCCGAAGCCGCCAAGGGTTAGAATTTGCAAAATGGCTGTGCCCGGCTTGCCGACATAAAAGCGGTGCGCGCCAAATACGCCCAGAAAAAAGCACAGAATGAAGGCCGGCAAAATACGCTTGTCGCTGGCGGACTGCACAAACACAACCTGCACGGCCTGCACTGCGCCGCAGTGCGGGCAGGTGAGAGCCGAGTCGTGAATCAGATGACCGCAGCCGCGACAATAAACCATAGCCATAATGTTTCCGTTTCTTGCTGTCAGGCCTTGAGTTTGGGTTCAGCCACACCGATCGGCGCATGATCCGTCATGCCGGCCAGCACCTCGGCCACATGGCGCACCTCAATATCCGAACCCTCGCGCGACAATTTGCCCGCCATATTCATCAGGCAGCCCAGATCGCCCGCCAGCAGCAGGTGGGCACCGGTATTTTTGATGTTTTTGGTCTTTTGTTCGACAATCGAATTGGAAATCTCACCATATTTGACCGCGAATGTGCCGCCAAAGCCGCAGCATACGTCATTTTCGTTCATTTCGGTGAGGGTGAGCCCCTCGACACTGGCCAGCAACCTGCGCGGCTGGCTCTGCACGCCCAGTTCACGCAAGCCGGAGCAGGAGTCATGATAGGTGGCTGTGCCCTTAAATTGTGCGGCAACCTTGGTCACACCCATAATATCCGTGAGGAAACTGATGAGCTCATGGCATTTATCGGCGAATTTTTGCGCCTTTTCGGCCATATTCGGGTCATCGGCAAACAGTTCGGGGTAATGTTTGGCCAGGGTGCCGCCACAGGAGCCCGAGGGGGCGACGACATAATCGACACCCTCAAACGCGGCCATAACCTGTGCGGCGATGGTTTTGGTGGTGGTTCTGTCGCCGGAATTGAAGGCGGGCTGGCCGCAGCAGGTTTGCGCGGGCACAGAAACGATACAGCCAGCGTCTTCCAGCAATTTCACCGCAGCAAAGCCGATGCTGGGGCGCATGAGATCCACAAGGCAGGTGACAAACAGCCCGACGTGCGGCCTTCCTCCGGGCTTGGGTTGCTGTGGCGCATGGGTCAAGGGAGTCTCCCGAAGATAAAGTGGTCTTGACAGTTTATGCACTGTGCTGATCTATTTCGTCAAACAATCCTGCGGATTTATTATGGCTCGTGATGATTTTGCTGCCCCCAAAGGATTAACGCAACATGTTTTGCGTGAGATGGCCGTAGACGAGGTTCATGCCCGCCCGTTTCATCTGGTGCGCTCGCCGCGGCGGTTTTTTCATTTTGCCTTTCAGACCGATGCGGCGGCATCGAGAGCGGCTGTCGAGGCCCTAAGCCTGTGGTGCGGCGCGCATGATCTGCCGCAGCCCCTGCGCGAGGCGCGTCATCACCGCATTGTGCGGGGCGATATGGCGCTGCGCTTTGAGAGCCATGCGGAATTCTGCACCTATACATTTGGCTTTGCTGGCGAGAGTGAGGCGTGGTTTGCGCCCGCTGCCACCGATATGATGGATTTTACCGCCTTTTTGCCGCAGCCCGGGCCGCTGGTGGTGGCGATTGACCTGCATCTGGTGAAAATACCCTCGCTGGATACAGCCTCTGCCGGGCTGGAGCAGATGTTTGACGTCACCTCGCTGGCGGCCTGCAAAGTGGCGCGCGGGGCGGGCATTGTCGCCACTGATTTTCGCTGCGTTGATGACGGCTTCGTGCGTATTCTCATTGGTGATCTTTCCTTAAGCCCCTACCGCGCCGGTGCGCTGGCGCAAAGGCTGATGGAGATCGAAACTTATCGCACATTGGCGCTGATGGGGCTGCCGGTGGCGCAATCCTTGAGCCCCGCTGTGCAGCATGTGGAAGATTCGCTCACCCGCATTGCCCGCACCATGACCAAAATTGCCGGTTTGACCGCAGACCGCAGCCTACTGGA
>DAIMHB010000426.1:0-2343 GCA_036723545.1 Beijerinckiaceae bacterium | reverse complement strand
GTGCGCCCGATTCTTTATGATCACAGCTATTTTGACATGCCGAGCGACAGTCCGGCAAAAAAACTGCCCAGCAATGTCGGCTTTGCCGGTTTCCGTTATCAGGAGCCGCGCAATGGCACGCTGGACTGGAAAAAGAATGACTGGGTGGCTTTTCTGGGCGCGTCCTATTTCCGTGCCATTGGCGAATTGTATCAATATGGCCTCTCCGCCCGTGGCATAGCGCTGGACAGTGCGGTGGGGGGCCGCCCTGAGGAATTTCCTGATTTCACGCAATTTTATATTGAGGCCCCCGAGGGCGACGGGCCGGTGACGCTTTATGCGCGCCTCGAAGGCCCCTCGATTGTCGGGGCCTATCGGTTTGTCATGCAGCGCGGCAAGGGCGTGATCATGGATATTGATGCCACCCTGCATCTGCGCGCCGACATTGCCCGCTTTGGCATTGCGCCGCTGACCTCGATGTATTGGTTTTCGGAAACGGCCAAGGCCAAAGCTGAGGACTGGCGTCCCGAAATTCATGATTCGGATGGCTTAGCGCTGTGGACAGGCACGGGCGAGCATATCTGGCGGCCTCTGAACAATCCGCCGCATATTCAGGCCTCGGCCTTTGTCGATCAAAATCCCAAAGGCTTCGGCCTGTTGCAGCGCGACCGCAATTTTGACCATTATCAGGATGGCGTGCGTTATGAGCGCCGCCCCTCGCTCTGGGTGGAACCGAAAAACGGCTGGGGTGACGGCGCGGTGCAGCTTTTGGAGCTGACCACTGATGATGAAATTCATGACAATATTGTCGCCATGTGGGTGCCGAACAAGCCAGCCAAAGCGGGCGATGTGTTTGAAGTGGCTTACCGGCTTTATTGGCTGGCGGATGAGCCCTTTCCCTCCCCCTTGGGGCGTGTGGTCGCCACAAGGCTGGGCAATGGCGGCCAGCCCGGCCAGCCGCGTCCGCATGGCGTGCGCAAATTTCTGGTCGAATTTTTGGGCGGGCCGTTAAAAGATATTCCTATGGGTGTGATTCCTGAAGCGGTGATCTCCACCTCGCGCGGCACCATTGGCAGCTATAAACTGACCGATGCCGTGCCGGATGATGTGCCGGGCCATTGGCGCACGCAATTTGACCTGAGCGTTGACGGCGAGGAGCCGGTGGAGCTGCGGCTGTTTCTCAAAGCCGGAGATCAGGTGTTAACTGAAACCTGGGCCTATCAATATCACCCGTTTTAACGTGGGCGTGGTGACATTTCCCGCGCCCATGCCCATATAAAGGCAAAATGAACATCTTGCCGAAATAAACATCTCGCGGAGTGTCTATGTCTAAAATTCCTGTCACTGTCCTCACCGGCTATCTGGGTGCGGGCAAGACCACCCTTTTGAACCGTATCCTCACCGAGCCGCATGGCCAGCGCTTTGCCGTTATCGTCAATGAATTTGGTGAGATCGGCATTGATAATGACCTTGTGGTCGGGGCCGATGAAGAAGTGTTCGAGATGAACAATGGCTGCATCTGCTGCACGGTGCGCGGCGACCTTATCCGCATTATTGAAGGCCTGATGAAGCGTAAGGGCAAATTCGACGCCATTATTGTCGAAACCACCGGCCTTGCTGACCCCGCCCCTGTGGCGCAGACCTTTTTTGTCGATGCCGATGTCGGCAATGCCGCCCGCCTTGATGCTGTTGTGACCGTGGCAGACGCCAAATGGCTTTCCGCCCGCCTTAAGGACGCGCCCGAGGCCAAAAACCAGATCGCCTTTGCCGATGTCATCATTCTGAACAAGACCGATCTGGTTTCGGAGGCCGAATTGCGCGAGGTGGAAGCCCGCATCCGCGCCATCAACCCCTATGCCAAGCTGCACAAAACCGTGAAATGCGCCGTGCCGCTGGAGGCGGTACTGGGGCAGAATGCTTTTGATCTCGACCGCATTTTAGACATCGAACCCGATTTCCTGCACGCCGAAGAGCATGACCACGATCATCACGGCCATGACCATGATCACCATCATCATGACCATGATCACCACCACCACGGCCTGAAGCATTATCATGATGAGGAGATGCAAAGCCTCGCCCTCACTCATGATGGCGATGTTGACCCTGAAAAATTCATGCCCTGGATCAATGATCTGGTGCAGGAAGAAGGCCCGAATATTCTGCGCTGCAAGGGCATCCTCGCCTTCAAGAACGAGCCGAAACGCTTTGTCTTTCAGGGTGTGCACATGATTCTCGATGGCGATTTGCAGCGGGACTGGCGGGCGGACGAAAAACGCAGCGCCAAGCTGGTGTTCATTGGCCGCGAGCTGAAACAAGACCTGATCCGCAAGGGGTTTGAGGCGTGTAAGGTGGGAGGATAAA
>DAIMHB010000425.1:0-2349 GCA_036723545.1 Beijerinckiaceae bacterium | reverse complement strand
AGATTGAATGTGCCCTGCGGCAGACCCGCGCGGGAGATGATTTCGGCCAAGGCATAGCCGCAGCCGGGCACCAGATCTGCCGGTTTGAAGATCACGCTGTTGCCATAGCACAATGCGGGGGCGATTTTCCATGCCGGAATTGCAATGGGGAAATTCCACGGGCAGATGATGCCAATGACGCCCAAAGGCTCGCGCGTCACCTCCACATCGACGCTGGGGCGCACGGATGGCACTTTCTCTCCCGAAAGGCGCAGCGCCTCGCCAGCAAAAAAGGCAAAAATCTGCCCCGCGCGTGTCACTTCGCCAATGCCCTCTGGCAGAGTTTTACCTTCCTCGCGCGAGAGAAGCTGGCCCAATTCGTCCTTGCGGGCAAGAATTTCGACTGAAATTTTGTTCAGCGCATCAAAGCGCTGCTGCGGGGTTGAAACCGACCAGTGCCGGAAGGCGTGTTTGGCGGCGTCAATGGCGGCCAAGGTCTGGGCCTCATCGGCCTGCGCATAAGTACCGATCACGTCATTGGTGTCGGAAGGGTTGATGTTGAGCGTGATATTGGCACCGGCCACCCAGTCGCCAGCGATAAAATTGCGGTTCATATCGGTCATTCTAGGTCCTTACAAAAGTTTGCGGCGCGCAAGATTGCGCATGAGATGGCTCACCCCGAAGGTCCAGGGTGCGCATTGGGTGGAAAGCTGCATTCGGTTGATCAATGTCCCGAGGCTTTGTGTGGAAACGCTGACAATATCCCCGTTTTTATGGGTGAAGCCCTTGCCCGGCGCATCGCGGTCGGCGATGGGCGCAAACATCGTGCCCAGAAACAGCACGGCTCCATCGGCATATTGATGATGCGGCCCCAGCATCTGGCGCACCAGATCGGCAGGGTCGCGGCTGATTTTGTCCATTGAAGAGCCGCCCTCCAGCACAAAACCATCCTCACCCTCGACTTTCAGGTGAATATAGGCCTTGCGTGCCACATCCAGCGTGAAATCTTCATCAAAAAAGCGCAGGAAAGGCCCCAGCGCGCAGGAGGCATTGTTATCCTTGGCCTTGCCCAGCAACAGTGCCGAGCGGCCCTCGACATCGCGCAGGTTCACATCATTGCCCAAAGTTGCGCCGACAATCGCGCCGCTGCTGGCCACGCAGAGCACCAGTTCCGGCTCAGGATTGTTCCAGGTGGAGACCGGATGCAGCCCCGCATCGGCACCAAAACCCACCGCCGACATCGGCTGCGCCTTGGTGAAAATTTCAGCATCCGGCCCGATGCCCACCTCCAGATATTGCGACCATGCGCCCTGCGCGATCAGCATGGCTTTGAGCTGCATCGCCGCCTCGGAGCCGGGCTTGAGCTTTGAGAGGTCATCCCCGATGAGGCGGATGATTTCGGCGCGAAATCCGTCAGCCGCAGCCGCATTGCCGCGCGCTTTCTCCTCAATCACCCGCTCCAGCATCGAGGTGGCAAAGGTCACACCGGCGGCTTTGATGGCCTGAAGGTCTATGGGGGCCAGCAGATGGGGAAGGGCCGGATTGCGGCGCGCCTCAAATGAATTGGCCAGAATCTCCTGCACAGTGCCAATGATCTCCCCCGTTGCGGCACGCAGCGCGGCAGCAGGATCGGGTGTCTCGCACAGGTCGCGCATGGTGGCAAACTGCGCTGAAATATCAATCAGATGTTCCCCGCGCAGCGCACAGACCGAAGGGCCGGCCAGCTCTGGCCGCCACACCCGTGCGCTAAGTGCCGCCCTGTCCGCATCAAGGGGGAGGACATTATGCAAAGCCGATGCGTCAGAAGTCATGCACTCATCTCCTCATAGCGTCCGATCAACAGGAAACTTGACGCCGGAATATTGTCTGTTTAGCCTCTGACATGCTAGCACTCAAATACTATTTGCAAAAATCCTGAAATTGGTGGGTCGCATGGTCACAGGCAATAAAATCAACAGCCCGCCGTCCGTCCCCACGGGCCGCAGTGGTGCTGATGCTTATCCCGCGCAGCGCCTGTCCAAAGCCGAACATGTGTATCATCACCTGCGCGACGCCATTCTGGCGGGCACATTGGAGCCCGGCACTCTGATTGACAAGGCCCATCTGTGTGATGAACTGAATGTCTCTCGCTTTCCGGTAACCACGGCCATCAACCGGCTCGCCTTTGAGCGGCTGGTGGTGATCGAACCGCAGCATGGTTCCTTTGTTTCCAAAATCTCGGCGCAGGATGCTCGCGAATTTCTGATGATCCGCCGCGCTTTGGAGGCGGATATTGCCGCACAGGCGGCGGTTGCCTTGCCGCAGGAGGCGCGTGAGGCGCTGGCCCGCAATATCCGCTATCAGCACGCCGCCGCCGAGGCCGAGGACAGC
>DAIMHB010000424.1:0-2358 GCA_036723545.1 Beijerinckiaceae bacterium | reverse complement strand
TCACCGGCATGGGTGAAGGATCCGGCATCCGCTGCGGCTTGAAATACCCGCAGCTTGTCCCAATCAAATGTGCGTTCCCCGGGCATAAGTTCTTTCTTTCGTTTCTTTACCCAAGACAACCATCATTTACGACAAAAGTCTATGCTCTATGCCACGGGATGCGCCGCCAGAAACCTCTCGGCCTCCAACGCGGCCATGCAGCCCATGCCTGCGGCTGTCACGGCCTGCCGGTAAATATCATCAGTCACATCCCCCGCCGCAAAGACACCGGGGCGGCTGGTGGCGGTGGAATCGGGCGCAGACCAGATATAGCCATTGGGTTTGAGGTCAATCTGCCCGGCAAACAGCTCCGAGGCGGGCGCATGGCCGATGGCCACAAACACACCATCGACCTTCAGCTCATGAATAGCGCCGGTCTGCACCTGCTTGAGGCGCACATGAGTCACGCCCAGCGGGTCTGTGTCACCGCATACCTCCTCCAGAGCGGTGTTCCAGATCACCTCGATATTTTCGGATTTGAACAGCCGGTCCTGCAAAATCTTTTCCGCCTTGAAATGGTCGCGGCGGTGAATGATCGTGACCTTTTTCGCCAGATGGCTGAGATAGAGCGCTTCTTCCACGGCCGAATTGCCGCCGCCGATCACCAGAACCTCTTTGCCGCGATAGAAAAACCCATCGCAGGTGGCACAGGCGGAAACGCCATAGCCTTTGAACTTTTCCTCGCTGGGCAGATCCAGCCATTTGGCCTTGGCACCCGTGGCGATAATCAGCGCATCACAGGTGTAGAGCGTGCCATTGTCGCCCGTCAGGCGGAAGGGACGGCTGGAGAGATCGGCGCTGGTGATATGGTCGGAGAGCATTTTCGTGCCGACATGCTCGGCCTGCGCCCGCATTTGTTCCATCAGCCAGGGGCCCTGAATCGGGTCCGCAAAACCGGGATAGTTTTCCACATCCGTGGTGATCATCAGCTGGCCGCCGGGCTCGAACCCGGCCACCATCACCGGCTCCAGCAGAGCGCGGGCGGCATAAATGGCCGCCGTATAGCCCGCGGGGCCGGAACCGACGATCAAAACCTTGGCATGAACAGAATGTGCCATATATCCCTCAATATTTTGGCCGGAACCTCCGGCGCATCAGCCTTTATATGTGGCCTTGTTATAGAAATGCAAAGCCACTGCGGCAAGGCACAAATTCCGGACGGTTGAGGGCAAGAGCACACAAATTTCAGACATAATTCCAACATGATGATACATCTTAATAAGGGTGTGGTGCGTATCCTAAAAAAATTGAGGAGAAAGTCATGCTGATCAGGTCACGAAAAAGCTGGGAGATTGCCGGTTTACAGGCCACACCGGAACAGGCTTTTCTCAATCGCCGCAGCCTGCTGGGTGCGGGTGCAGCCCTTATCGGTGCGCACAGCCTGCCCGCCTTTGCCGCAGAGGAAGACCCCAGCGCCGCGCTTTATCCGGCCAAACGCAACCCTGCCTATACGCTCGACCGCCCGCTGACCGACGAGGCCGCCAATGCCTCCTATAATAATTTTTATGAATATAGCACCGACAAAAAGCTCAATGCTGACAAGCTCATCACCCGCCCTTGGACTGTGAAAATTGACGGTCTGGTAGAAAAACCGCAAGAGCTTGCCATAGATGACCTGATCAAATCCATGCCGCTGGAGGAGCGCCTCTATCGTCACCGCTGTGTTGAAACATGGTCAATGACCATTCCCTGGACAGGCTTTGCCCTGAAAGCCCTTGTGGCCGCTGCAAAACCGACCTCCGCCGCCAAATTTATACGGTTTGAAACCTTTTATAATCCTAAAATGGCCCCCGGTCAGAAAATGCCGGTCTATCCCTGGCCCTATGTCGAAGGCCTGACCATGGCTGAGGCCATGAATGATCTCGCCTTCATGGTCACCGGTGCTTATGGCCATAGCCTCGCCAAGGTGCATGGCGCACCCTTGCGTCTCGCGCTGCCGTGGAAATATGGCTTCAAGTCGATCAAATCGATTGTGAAAATCAGCTTTGTGGCCGAGCGGCCCGTGGGCCTGTGGGAGGCTTTACAGGCCTCCGAATATGGCTTCTGGGCCAATGTCAACCCGGATGTGCCGCATCCGCGCTGGAGCCAAGCCACCGAAACACTGATCGGCAGCAATGAGCGCCGCCCCACCCTGATTTACAATGGCTATGGCGAGCAGGTCGCCGCCTTGTATAAGGGACTGGAAAAGGAAAATCTGTTCCGCTAAACCTTCATCATCCTCCCTCACCCTGCGCATATCGAAGGGTGAGGGCTTGACGACCTAACCCTTGAGCACCTGCTTGCTCTCCACGGTTGAATCGCTTTTCAGGTGGTAAACCA
>DAIMHB010000423.1:0-2363 GCA_036723545.1 Beijerinckiaceae bacterium | reverse complement strand
CCACATGCTTGAAGCCGGCCCGCAGATAATCCCAGCCGGTATAAAGTGTAAGCAGGGCGGCGGCCCAGAGCAGAACCAGCCCGATGTCACGGGTGTGGGGCACGATATCCTCGCCCGCAAAGCCGACAATCAAAAAGCCAAGACTTAAAATCTGCAATGTTGTCTTATATTTGGCGACAGTGCTCACCGGCACGGACACGCGCAGCTCCGCCAGATATTCCCGCAGGCCCGAAACCAGAATTTCGCGGCACAGAATAACAATTCCGGCCCAGATCGACCAGCTTCTGATGTCGTGGTTGGCCACCAGCATGAGCAGACAGCTTGCCACCAGCAATTTATCGGCAATCGGGTCCAGCATCCGCCCTAAAGAGGATTGTTGTGACCAGACCCGCGCCAGATAGCCGTCAAAAAAATCGGTGATGGCGGCAAGGGTGAAAATGCCGAGCGCGGCCCAGCGCATCCAATATTCATCCGGCCAATACATGCAGATAATCACCAGTGGAACGGCAATAACCCGCCCATAGGTCAGCAGATTGGGCAGTTTCAAATGGTTCTGGCTACGCTTTGATTCCATAATGCAAAGGAACATGCGGCAACGTCAGGCGTCAAGCACTAGATGGGGATAAGTTCACCCCTTCTCATTGAAAAAGTTGAAAACCAGCCTGGCTGTGGCTTCATTAATACCAGGAACCTTCTCTAAATCGGCCAGTGCCGCGCGCGATATAGCCTTGGCGGTGCCAAAGGCACTGAGCAGGGCGCGTTTGCGCTTGGGGCCGATGCCGTCAATTTCATCAAGCGGGTTTTTGGTGAAGTCTTTTTTGCGCCGCGCACGGTGCGTGCCAATGGCAAAGCGATGCGCCTCATCGCGCAGGCGCTGGATGAAATAGAGCGCGGGGTCGCGTGAATTCAAGCGAAACGGCTCCTTGCCCTCGACAAAAAATATCTCCTTGCCGGCATTGCGGTCTGGCCCTTTGGCAATCGAGGCCAGCGTCACGCCGGTAATGCCCAGCTCTTTCATCGTGTCACGCACGGCCTCAAACTGGCCTTTGCCACCGTCAATCAGCAATAGATCCGGCCATTGCGGAAAGGTGTCGGGGTCGCTGTCGGCCTCGGGTTTCTCGGCGGCTGTGCTGGCACCATTGGCTTTATTGTCCTTGATCAGGCGCTCAAAGCGGCGCTTGAGCATAGTGCGCATCATGGCATAATCATCGCCCGGCTTTATGTCTGCGCTGTCCATATTATAGGTGCGGTAATGGGTTTTCATGAAGCCGTTGGGCCCGGCCACCACCATGGCGCCAATGGCATTGGTGCCCATAATATGGCTGTTGTCGAAAATCTCGACACGGCGCGGTGGCGTGTCCAGCCCGAAGGTCTGGCCAAGCGCGTGCAACAGCTTGCTCTGGGCGCTGGTGTCGGCCAGTTTACGCCCCAAGGCCTCCTTCGCATTGGTCAGGGCATGTTCAACAAGATCATGCTTTTCGCCGCGTTGCGGCACGGCAATTTCAACACGCCGGTCCATCCGCTGGGTGAGCACATCGGCCAGCATGGCGCGGCACTCCACCTCATGGCTGAGCAGCACCAGCGCCGGGGCAGGCTTATCCTCATAAAATTGCACCAGAAAGGCGCTGAGCACCTCCTCCGGTTCCAATGTTTTGTCGGCGCGCGGAAAATAGGCGCGGTTGCCCCAGTTCTGATAGGTGCGGAAGAAAAACACCTGAATGCAGTTTTGCCCCGCCTCCTGCGTGATGGCAAAGACATCGGCCTCTTCCACGCTTTGCGGATTGATGCCCTGCGCGCCCTGAATGGAGGATAGCGCCGAAATACGATCTCTTAGGCGCGCTGCGCGTTCAAATTCGAGATTTTCGGCCATTGCGTGCATATCGGCAGCCAGGCGCTCGCGCACGGCAATGCTCTTGCCGGTGAGAAAATCCCGCGTTTCCTGCACCAGCTCCTGATAATCGGCGGGTGAAATTTCGTTGGTGCAGGGGCCGGCGCAGCGCTTGATTTGATAGAGCAGGCAGGGGCGGGTGCGGTTTTCAAAATAAGAATCGGTGCAGGTGCGCAGCAAAAAGGCGCGCTGCAAGGTGTTGAGCGTGCGTGTCACCGCGCCCGCATTGGCAAAGGGGCCGAAATAATCACCTTTGCGGTTGCGCGCACCGCGATGCTTGGTGAGCTGCGGCGCGGCATGGTCGCGGGTCAGCAAAATATAGGGAAAGCTCTTGTCATCGCGCATCAGCACATTGAAGCGCGGCTTGAGCTGCTTGATGAGATTGGCCTCCAGCAGCAGCGCCTCGGTTTCGGTGGCGGTGGTGACGAAAACCATTGAAGCCGTGAGCGCAATCATGCGTGCAATGCGGTTCACA
>DAIMHB010000422.1:0-2368 GCA_036723545.1 Beijerinckiaceae bacterium | reverse complement strand
GTTGTCGGCAGCGCATGGGAAATCACCCATTCCGGCAATGCGGTGACGCTGGAGCAGGAAATGATCAAGGCCAGCGACATTCACCGCAGCTATTCGCTCGATACCGCGATCACCCGCGCGTTTCATCAGATGCTCAATATGGCGGCAAAGTGAGTGAGACATGATTGATCCGTTACAGGCCGCACTGACCGTTGCCGGGTCTGGACTGCAGGCGCAATCGGCCCGCATCCGTATTGTGTCGGAAAATATTGCCAATGCGCAATCCACCGGCGCAACGCCCGGCTCCGACCCCTATATGCGCAAAACCATCACCTTCAGCTCAGAGCTGGACAAGGCCAGCGGCGTGCCGGTGGTGCAGGTGCGCGAGATCGGCTTTGACACTTCCGCCTTTCCTGTGGTGCAGGACCCCGGCAATCCGGCGGCTGACATCAATGGTGCGGTGAAAATGCCCAATGTCAATATTCTGACCGAAGTGGCCGACATGCGCGAGGCCAACCATTCTTACGAGGCGGATCTGCAAGTGTCGCAGCAGGCCCGCCAGCTTATCTCCATGACCATCGATCTTTTAAGGAACTCATCATGATCCCGGCTGTTGCTCTTGTGTCACCTGTTGTTTCAAGCTTGACCTCTGCCGTGACCGGCGTGCCGGCCTCTGCCGAAGCCGCCAGCGCCGCCGGGGCGGGAAATGATTTTACGAAAATGCTCAGCGAGGCCGTGGACAGTTTCAAAGGCGCTGAGTCCACCGCCGTGGCGGGCATTCAAGGCAGGGCAACCACGCAGCAGGTGGTGGATGCTGTCATGAATGCGCAGACAACCTTTCAGGTGGCCCTCTCGCTGCGTGACAAGGCCGTGAGCGCCTATCAGGAACTCAGCCGTATGGCCATTTGATAAATTTTTCAGATATTTAAAAAGGGTGATGAAATGAGAGCCTTGTCCATTGCCGCCACGGGCATGAACGCCCAGCAGCTGAATCTTGAAGTGATTGCCAATAATGTCGCCAATATCAATACAACCGGCTTCAAGCGCTCGCGGGCTGAATTTACCGATCTGATGTATCAGTCGGTGCGCTTGCAGGGCGTGTCCAGCCGCGGCACCGATTCTGTGGTGCCGGAAGGGGCGCAGCTTGGCCTTGGCGTGCGCACCGCCGCCATCCGCAAACTGAACCTTCAGGGCGAACTGACCCAGACCGGCAATCAGTTTGATCTCGCCCTCAACGGGCATGGCTGGTTTCAAGTCACCGACCCCAATGGCGAGACGCTCTATACCCGCGCAGGCCCGTTCAACACCAATGCCAAGGGGCAGTTGGTGACCATGGATGGCTATGCGGTGGACCCCGCCATTACCGTGCCCACCAATGCCACCAGCGTTTCGGTCAGTCAGTCCGGTCTGGTGACGGCAACCATCCCCACCTCGACCACACCCCTGACTCTTGGCCAGCTGACGATTGCCACCTTTGCCAATGATGTCGGCCTTGAATCTATCGGCAGCAATCTGATGCGTCAGACGGAGGCCAGCGGCACGCCGGTTGTGGGTGTGCCGGGCGACCCCGGTTTTGCCACAATCCGTCAGGGGTTTCTCGAAAGCTCCAATGTGGACCCCGTGGCTGAAATCACCACTATGATTTCGGACCAGCGCGCCTATGAGATGAATTCCAAGGTGATCACCGCCGCCGACCAGATGTCCCAGACATTGACGCAGGCCATGCGATAGGGGTGCCATGCGGATGACCGATCATCAGATCAGCAGATATGTTCCGGTTTTTGGGGTGATCGCGGTGCTGGTTCAGGCCGTAACAGGGTCAGCCCCTGTTGCTGCACAGGAGGCGCACCGCCTGCCGGTACCCGCCTTCACCATCTATCCCGGACAGATCGTGCAGGACGATATGCTGGTCGATGCGCAGATTTCAGGGCTTCTGCCCGCCGGTGTCATTGATACGCGGGCGCAACTGCTGGGCCGCGTGGCGCGGCGCACGCTGCTTTCCGGCCAGCCGGTGACAAAAGTGGCCGTGGGTGACGCTAGGCTGATCGTCAATGGGGCGCGGGTGCCGGTGATTTATCAGGAGGGTGCATTGACCATTCTCACCTATGCCACGGCCCTGCAATCGGGCAGTGCGGGGGAAACGGTGAGTCTGCGCAATCTCGATTCGGGACGCACGATCAGCGGGGTTGTGCAGGCCGACGGCACTGTGCTTGTGGGTGCAAGCTGATGAGACGGCGCATGATTCTCATGCTGCTGGCCTATGTGGTCTGCGCGCTGCCAGCCCAAGCGGAGGTGCGGCTGAAGGATATTACCGCCATACGCGGGCTGCGGGACAATCAGCTTGTCGGTTATGGGTTGATTGTCGGCCTCACCGGTACAGGGGATTCGC
>DAIMHB010000421.1:0-2386 GCA_036723545.1 Beijerinckiaceae bacterium | reverse complement strand
GTGTAAATTGTAAATTCCGGTTAGTCTGGCTTTACGCCCGCAATCACCCAGTTGGCGAGAACGTGACGTTCCTCCGGTGTGATTTCAGTGACATTGCCCGGCGGCATGGCATTGGAAAGGCCGGCCTGCATCCCCACCTGATGAATATGCAGGGCGACCTGTTCCAGCGTATCCAGCATCACGCCCTTGGGCGCTTCGGCAATGCCCTCCCACACCGGCTCTGCGGCATGGCACATGCTGCACCGGCTGGAGACGATTGAATTCACCTCGGCCAGCGACACCGGCGCAACAGGCAGAGCCGCCTGCGCCTGTGTGCGCGGGCCGAGACTGCTGAGTGCGATGATGGTCAGCATACACAGCGCCGCCACAGCCCATGGCCACAGCGGCGGTTTGAGGTCCTTGTGCATCGTGTTGAAATAAACACGAATGACACAGCCCATAATGATCACCAGCGCCAGAATCGCCCATGAATATTTTGTGGCAAAGGCCAGCGGATAATGATTGCCGATCATGATGAACACCACCGGCAGGGTGAGATAATTATTATGCAGCGAGCGCTGCTTGGCCTGCGCGCCCAATCTGGGGTCTGGCGTTTCGCCGCGCAGCAGGGCCGCCACCACCTTGCGCTGATTCGGCATGATCAGCAAAAATACATTGGCAACCATCATGGTGCCGATCAGTGCGCCCATCTGCATGAAGGCGCCACGGCCACTGAACACCTGATTGAACCCGTAAGACAGCGCCACAAGAAAGATAAAACCGGTCAGAGCCAGATGCAGGTCAGAGCGCCCGATTTTTGAGCGGCACAATGCATCATAAATAAGCCATCCGGCCGCCAGACCCGCCAGACTGAACCCCACCGCTTTCAGCGGCGACAGGTTCATCACCGATTTATCAATCAGATAAAGGTCGGCATTGAAATAATAGACCAGAATCAGCAGGGAAAAGCCGGAAAGCCACGTCGTATAGGCCTCCCATTTGAACCATGTCAGCTTTTCCGGCATTTGTGAGGGCGCAACCAGATATTTCACCAGATTGTAAAAACCGCCGCCATGCACCTGCCAGGCTTCGCCATAAGCCCCCTCAGGCAGGCTGGGGCGTGGTTTCAGGCTTAAATCGAGATGAACAAAATAGAATGAACTGCCAATCCAGGCTATGCCGGCCACAACATGCAGCCAGCGCACGGCAAAATGCAGCCATTCTGTCAGGATCGGGATCAGAACCATGTGACTTTATTCCTTTTCTTCATCCCGTTATTCTCAGCAAGGTTGATGCCAAAATTGAACAGGCCTCTGATGGGCCTGATTGTCTTTGCATCACAAGGTTAGTCAAGAGCAGCCTGTGCTGCATCCATAGTTGGATGCGCAGCACTTTCGCATAAAGCAAAAAGATGGCAGACTGTTTACATGGCTTTATTGGAAAATATTCAGATTTTTGTGCGCACGATCGAGCTGGGCAGCCTGTCCTCGGCGGGGCGGCAGCTGCGCCTGTCTCCGGCGGTGATGAGCCACCGCCTGCAACAGCTTGAGGCCCATCTGGGCGTGCGGCTGGTCAACCGCACAACGCGCCGCTTGCAACTGACCGAACAGGGCCTGCTGTTTTTTGAAAGCGCCCGTCAGGTGATGGAGGCGCTGGAACGGGCCGAAAGTGTTGCTGCTGATGCTGGCGGCACCGCGCGCGGCAATATTCGCCTGACCGCGCCGCTTGGTCTTGGCCGCAGTCTGCTGGGCGGGTTGCTCACCCGGTTTCAGGATTTATATCCGCAAATTTCTGTCCGCTTGCGCCTCTCTGATCATGTGCTGGATCTGCTGGGAGAGGCGGTGGATCTGGCGGTGCGGCTGGCAATTTTGCATGATTCAAGCCTGATCGCCCGTAAAATTGCCGATTGCCCGCGCATTTTATGCGCCAGCCCGGCCTATATCAGCGCGCATGGCCCGCTGGAGGAACCGGAAGACCTGCTCAATCATAATTGCCTGCTGCTGCGCTACCCCGGCTCGCAGCAATTTCGCTGGACGCTGCGCGGCAAGGATGGCGATGTCACCCTGCCGGTGCAGGGCAGTCTGGATGCCGATGATGGCGACCTTTTAACGCAATGGGCGCTGGCGGGCCGTGGCATTGTGCTCAAACCGATGTTCGAGATTACGGATGCGCTGAATACCGGCGCTCTGGTGCCGGTTTTGCCGAAATACCGGCCTCATCCCGCCACTCTGGCCATTATTTATCCGCACCGGCGGCTGCTCTCAACCCGCACGAAAATCATGACGGATTTTCTGGTGCAGGAAATGACACCGCAGATCGCGCGGCTGCATGAGGCGATTGATCCGGCTTTGCTCAATCCAGCCGGATAATGCGGCAGAGTTCTCCGGCCTCGGCTGCGGGGGCAAAG
>DAIMHB010000420.1:0-2389 GCA_036723545.1 Beijerinckiaceae bacterium | reverse complement strand
ATCAATGGCATTGTCGGGGGCTATACGCAAAAAGGCTCAAAAACCGTTTTGCCGGCACAGGCCAGCGCCAAATTTTCCTTCCGGCTGGTGGGGCAGCAAAATCCGGAGAAAATTCTGGAGGCCTTCCGCGCCTATGTGAAGGCGGCTTTGCCTGCCGATTGCGAGGCCGAATTTATCCTGCATGGGGCCAGTCCGGCGCTGCAACTGCCCTTCAGCAGCGAGGCTTTGCGCCGCGCCCGCCGCGCGCTGCAAGAGGAATGGGGTAAAGAGCCGGTGTTCGGGGCCTCGGGCGGCTCGATTCCGATTGTGGGCGCGTTTAAAAAAGACCTTAACATGGACAGTCTGATGATCGGCTTCGGGCTGGATGAGGACAGGATTCACAGCCCGAATGAAAAATATGAGCTGAGCAGCTTTCACAAGGGCGCGCGCTCCTGGGCACGGATTTTAAGCGCGCTGGCGGCGGTGTAGGGGCATGTCGGATTTATTGCTCGTTCCTTCTCCCCCCCTCATCCTGAGGAGGCCGTAGGCCGTCTCGAAGGATGGAGAGAAGACTCAAGATGAGGGGCGTGAAGTTTTGAAAATGCCCCTCACCCCAGCCCTCTCCCCGCGCGGGGCGAGGGAGACGTTTCCGTCCAAAGGCAACGGACTCAAGATGAGGTGTTTGATTGTTATAAGCCGAGCGCCGTGAAGCAATCCACATGATGGAGCGTTCGTCGGGTGCACCTTCGGCGTAATGATGGTTATTTGCCCCATCCCACTCAACGGCCTGCCTCATCAGGAGGACGGGGAGGGGAGAGATAAGACAAGACAGGGTGCAAAGCTCTGAAATCAGCCTGGTAAAATCTCAATATTATCAATCAGACGGGTTGTGCCCAGACGTCCGGCAAAGAGCAGGCGGCAGGGGGCGGTGATGGCCTCCACCGGTTTCAGGGTTATGGCCTCGCGCAGTTCGAGATAGTCGATCACAAAACCGAAGCTCTCCAGCCTTATGCGGGCGGCATTGAGCACATTGTGCAGCGGCTCTTGGCCAAAATGTCCGGCACACCATTTCAGCACATCGTGAATTTCCGGTGCAAGATGGCGCTCTTTGGGTGAGAGATAGATATTGCGCGAGGAGAGGGCCAGACCATCGGCCTCGCGGATGGTTTTGCCGCCCAGAATCTCCACCGGAATGTTCAGGTCCTGCACCATCTGGCGGATAATAGCCAGTTGCTGATAGTCTTTCTCGCCGAAAATGGCGATATCCGGCAGGGCTTGCAGCAGCAGCTTGGCCACCACTGTGGCCACACCCGAAAAGTGACCGGGGCGGAACCTGTCCTCCAGCCCGACACTGGCCGGCCCCTCCAGTGAAATCGTGGTGCAGAAGCCCGCGCCATACATTTCGTCCACATCCGGATAAAACAGCGCATCCACGCCGATGGCTGTCAGCTTTGTCATGTCAGCGGTGAAGGGGCGCGGATATTTTGAGAGGTCTTCGGTCGGGGCAAATTGCGTCGGATTGACAAAAATAGAGGTGATGACCTTGCAGCCCATAGCCTGCACTTCGCGCATCAGCGCCAGATGGCCGTCATGCAGCGCGCCCATGGTGGGCACCAGCGCAACTTTGTGCTCCTTTTGCCGCCAGAAGCGAACCATCTGGCGTAAGGATTTTACGGTTTTGAGAATTTGCGGTTCAATCATGCGTTAAAGACCATTCAGATCAGAATAGATATGCTGCGGCGGCAGATCGGCATATTCATCCGGCTGGCCGCTGCGGTTGATCCAGTTGCAGGCAAAGCCAAAGGCCTGCCCGCCGGCAATATCCCAGCGGTTCGACGATTGGAAGATAATCTCCTGCGGGGAGCAGGCAAAATGCTGTGTCACCAGCGCATAGGCGCGCGGGTCGGTTTTATAAATGCCAATGTCATCCACACTGATGATGGCGTCAAACAACCCGTCCAGACCGGCAGCGCCAACGGCAATATCCAGTTGCGGGCGCGTGCCATTGGAGAAAATCGCGGTTTTGGCACCGCGCGCCCGCAGCCGCCGAAGGGCAGGCATTACGTCCTCATAGGCGGTGAGGGTTTGATAAGCATCGAGAAGCCGCAGTTTGAGCGAATCGCTCAGCCCGCCGCAGCGCGCCGCCGCCACATTCAGCGACTGGCGGGTGAGCGCGTCAAAGGGCTGGTAATGCCCGGCCAAAGTGCGCACCCATGTATATTCAAGCTGTTTCGAGCGCCAGAGTTCGGAGAGGCGGTCAGCCTGCGGGCCAATATCATCTCGCAGCGCCGCAACTGCCGAATGAACATCGAAAAGCGTGCCATAAGCATCAAACACATAAATATCGGACATGGTTTTTCCCGGATTGATGGATGTGATCAATCAATTTCATGCGGCTTCTGTCAAGACT
>DAIMHB010000419.1:0-2398 GCA_036723545.1 Beijerinckiaceae bacterium | reverse complement strand
GTTCGACCGTGAATTGCGCCTCAAGCCCTTTCTGGATCTCTGGTGCCCACAGGATAAGCCTCGGATCAGCCAGATGATTGAGACAGTCAGCGACGATCTTATGCCCATCTGCGCCAGTATTGAGGCTTCGAGTGGCAGCGAGCCGCTCGGTCTGGAAATGCTGCTGCTGCCCCTGCGCCATCACGGCCTCAGCCACAGCCGTTTGCTCGGCTGCCTGAGCCCGATGACCACGCCGGACTGGATCGGCCTGCGGCACATTGGCCCGATGAGGCTGAACACCTTCCGCAGTCTGGAGGTTCGCCCCTTTGCACCGGCACTGGCTGCATCCTTGCCGCATCCCAGAGACCATCTTCCGGTGTTTGAACGGCGCAACAATGGCTTTCGTGGTCAGCGCCTCCAGCCCAGAACTTTGCGTCATCTGACTATTTATGAAGGTGGCCGGTAGTATAGCGCGGTTAAGATGATATTAACTCGATAAGTATAACTTTTCGATTATAGATATATTTGTGCACATTTGCGGCACCTATTCGAAAGACCGATGATATGCTTGCGACTAAATTGTCGGAATTTTATGACACGGAACAAAATCCGCGTCTCTCATTGCAGCTTTCCGGACGTTATATGCTGCCCAACAAGCAGGAATATACCTGCACAACGCAATATATATCCGTGCGGAGCCTCACCATCATCGGAGACGGACAGGGCAAGACCGGCGAACGCGTCATTGCCTATATTGATGTGATCGGGCGGCTGGAAGGCGTGATTCAAAAACTCATCGCCGGCGGCTTTATAATGTCCGTCACCTTGACACCGGCCAAAACCACGCGACTGGCCGAACAGCTGAACTGGCTTTTAAAAAAAGGGACGTCGGGTGCCGTTCCGGATCGGCGACAAGAACGCATAGAGCTGCGCCATTCATTGTCCACACTGAAACTGGAAAATGATCGGGCCATATCCTGCAATATTGTTGATATTTCCATTTCCGGTGCCAGCGTCAGTTTCCATTCATCCGATATGCCGGAGGTGGGTAGCCGCGTCATTCTGGGTCACACGCCGGGCCGCGTCAGTCGCGTGCTCGAATATGGTGTGGCCATAGAATTTCTGCGCCTCATCCCGATTGAACATTTCAACGAGAATATTGTTCTTTAAACGTGCTGATTTGCGGGTGACGCCGCATGTCGGCGCGCCCCACAACACTGGCGACAGAAGCGAAGTCATCCGACTGTTTCGCGCCTAGAGTCTGTTGCTTTTAAACGGAAGCGGCTCCCTCTCCCCGCGTGCGGGGAGAGGGTTGGGGTGAGGGGCATTTAATAATCCCAAGCCCCTCATCCTGTCCCTCTCACCGTCATCCCACCCTCTCCCCGTCATCCTGAGGCTCTCGAAGGATGGAGCGCAGAAGACGTTTCCGTTTTAAGGCAACAGGCTCCAATGGTGCGAACGCGCCGACCTCCCGCCATAGCCTTTTAAACTTTTTTTGCAGCCAAACCGCCGCATATTAACCATAAACCGCCCGGTTATGGTAAACAGGGTGATGACAAAAGGTTAAAACCCAGGCAGCCCCGCCAATAGAAAAAATATAAAAACCAATATATATCAATGAATTGAAACAAATTCTTTCAAATTTAAATCTTAATATTCAAAATTCAGAAGCTATAAAACCGACAATTTGAAAATAAACGCGATTGCATAAAATTCGAATTTTTTATTTGAAAGAGCCGAAAACCATCTCTGCCATTTTGATCCCCGGAACACAAAAAGGGGGATCTTCATGTATTCCAGAGTTATAACCACAGTGATCATGGCCTTCAGCTTCCTGTCCTATATGACGGATACAGAGGCCAAAAACCTGAAAGTCACCTATGCCGCCATTGGCGGCGTCACATCCGTGCCTTATGGCTGGATCGACTTCTGCAACCGCAGGCCGGAAGAATGCAATGTCTCGGCTTTACCGGCCATGGACATCAACCTCAATGCGCAGGCGATGAGCGAGCTCAACCGCATCAATGCGCAGGTCAATGCCTATATTCAGCCGGTCAGCAATCTGGAGCATTGGGGCACAATCCTCGACCATTGGGATTACCCGACCGACGGCAAAGGCGACTGCAAGATTTATGCGCTCTATAAGCGCAAGCTGCTGATTGACGAGGGCTTTCCGCGTCAGGCGCTGCTGATGACCGTCGTGCGCGACCTGCAAGGCAATGGCCATGCCGTGCTCACCGTCAAAACCAATAAGGGCGATTTCATCCTTGATAATCTGGTGGAAAATATCCGCGGATGGAACGAGACCGGCTATAAATTCGTCAAGCGCCAATCACAGGAAAACCCGAATGTCTGGTTGTCCTTGGGCGATGTGGTTGGCAATCAGATACAGGAAGCCAGCAACTAGACAGGGCTTGTC
>DAIMHB010000418.1:0-2440 GCA_036723545.1 Beijerinckiaceae bacterium | reverse complement strand
CCTCAGGATGAGGGGTGAGCAGGGGCGCTCATAAAGAATGTCCGTATAAAAACATCATGAGTTACGAACCGGTTGAACTGGTTGTGCTCGTGCTGGCGGTATAGGCGGGCAATGCCGTGGAGGGATTGGGATATTGCATACCCACCATCATATTATCCAGCGTTGTATTGGTCTGCACCTGCTGTTCCACGCTTGAGAATGTCGCCAGTTGCGACACGGTCTGCGTCGGGTCCATAGGATTGGTCGGATCCTGATTCTGCATTTCGGCAATCAATAATTGCAGAAACTGGTTGTAATTGACCGTGGCTTTGGTGGCGCTGCTGGCGCTTGTGCCTGATGAGGCGGTCGTGCCGGACGTGGGTGATGTTGAGGTAACGGACGTAACCATGAAATTGTCCTTTGCGTTTTGGCTTCAGGCCGCTTTGACAGGAGATGCAGCGGATGCGGGCGCGGCCTGCAGCTTGGCTTCCAGCGGATAGAGCGCGCGGATAACCTTCAGCGCCTCGAAATAACGCGAATCCTTGACCAGATCGCCGACCTCGGCCAGACCATCCCTGAGAATGGTATTGTCCAGCACCAGAGACATCTGCGAGTGAAACACCTCGAACAGACGTTTGGCCTCTATGGCTCCACCCGGCTCCATCAGCATCAGTTGCAACAGAAAATAAAGCTGGCGCATGGGTGTGGTGGCATCGGCAGCCTGCAACACATGGGCTTCCAGCAGAAAATGCGCATCATTGAGCAAGGAAATGGACACTTTGCGATCCACCCGCAACACAGCGCCATTGATATAGATTTTTTCACCCGCACGAAGAGATATGTTCATCGACACGACCTTCACTTCAGACCTTGTTTGATAATTTCAAATATTTCGATCAGACCCGCGATATTGTCCGATCGCCCCTCGCGCAGGGCATCACTCTCCTTGAACACCCAGAAACCGATGGAGATCAGCTGTGCCCGAAGGGCCTCCGGCAGAGAATTTTCCGGATGAATCAGGTCCTCCAGCAGAATCGACCAGAGCTGTGAGGAGAAATAGAAGGCATCAATCCAGGCGCGGCTGCCGCGCCCCTCACGTTCAGCTTGCTGCAAAAGCTCAATCGCACGCTCAAAGGCCAGCGTTTCATTCTCGCGCGCGCGGGCGCCCGAATCATCCATCACATCTTCATAAGAATGGCGGTACATAAGGTGCTCCCGTCTGCCGTTTGCGCCCACAGAGATTTAACTCCGTCCTCAGGGCAGGTATTTGACAATCGACATCTGTTCCATCTGGGCGGTGAGGCTATAGGCAGCCTCAATGCGTGTGTTCAGCTGACTGATCGAGGTCTGGGCGGTATAGGGATCCACATTCTCAAGATTGCCGATCTGCGTATTCATAATATTGATCTGGCTGGTCATATTGTCATTGGATGTCGTAATATCGCTCTGAACACCACCAACGCTGGAGGACACAGCCTGCAAGCTGGCGATGGCCGTGGACAGTGCCTTGATGGCCGAGGCGGAAATGGTTTGCGCGGTCGCCTTTGAAAAATTGCCGCCCCCAAGCTCGGCAATCATTGTATAGGCGGTGGCAAGCTGCTGAAATGCCGTATTATTGGCACTGACAGAGGTGGTGCGGCTCTCGCTCGGCCCGATCTGCGTTTGCAAAACCGTGCTGGAGGCGCTGGACGTATTGGCCCAGCCAGACCCTTGGTTGAGAGCAGCAAAAGGGCCATCCAGATAGGCCTGCATCTGCGCCGGCGTAATGGAGGATACACCCGCGCTGGACTGTGACATGCCGAAGGCCGTTTGAAAGCTGGCGTCCATAGCGGTTTTGGCCGCAGAGGCCGGTGTGGACATATAATTGGTCATGGGCGCGACGCCGGAATTGACCCCGGCAAAAATATAGCTGCCGGTCTGGCTGGTGTTCAGCTGGTTGGCCATATCCTGCAAATTCTGCTGTGCGGTCGAGACAAAAGACGTCATAGCGGCATTGCTGGTGGCCCCCGCCATGTTCTGCATCAGCGTTTGCGCACTGGTGGTGAGCGAGGAAATCACATTTTGGGTCAGGCCGAGCCGGGTCGAGACAATATTGTTCTCGCTCTGAATGGCGGTCAGCGCACTGACATTGTTGTAGAGGGAGACGGATTGCACCGTATTGGCCCCCAGCTGCAAACCGACATCGGCATAGCGTCCGGTGGTCATTTCCGTTTGCAGGGTTTGCAGATTTTTCTGCATGGACTGCAACGGACCGGCCAGCGAGAGATACATGCTGGCCGAGGAAATGCTGTTTGACGTCATGGCGCGGGTCTCATAGCGTTGATATCATGCGGTTATGCCCATCAGGCTGTTGAACATGCTGTCGATCGCGGTGATGAGTTTTGCCGAAGCCTGATATGAATTTTCCAGCGACAACATTTTCGTCATTTCCGTATCAATATTCACTCCAGTTGTATTGGAG
>DAIMHB010000417.1:0-2442 GCA_036723545.1 Beijerinckiaceae bacterium | reverse complement strand
GTGTTCGATGGCAGATACGCCGAATCACGGGTGCTCAGGGCACCCGTGGGGCTGTTTACCGATCGCAGGAGGCGTCCGCCACCATCCATTTTACCAACTCACCAAAGTTCAGCCCGGCATGGGCAGCCAATTCCGGCACCAGCGATGTCTCGGTCATGCCCGGCTGCGTATTGACTTCAAGACAGACAATATCGCCGGTTCCCCCCGGTGTATCATCATATCGGAAGTCCGCACGGCTTATCCCACGGCACCCGAGCGCATGATGCGCCTTCAAAGCCAACTCTTGAACATTGTGGTAAATATTTGGTTTAATTTCCGCAGGGAGAACGTGAATCGATCCGCCCTTCACATATTTTGCATCATAATCATAAAAAATTCCCGAGGTGGTCAGGATTTCGATAACACCCAGCGGTCTGTCCCCCATGACGGCACAGGTCAGCTCCCGCCCCGGTATAAAGGTTTCCGCCAGCATGGTGTCGCCATAGGGCCAGTCGGCCCGGGCCAGCTCCTGCGGTGGCGGGCGGTTGTCCTTCACCAGAATCACGCCGACACTGGAGCCTTCATTGACCGGCTTGAGCACATAGGGCGGCGGCAGAACATGCTCTTTTGCCGCTTCGAAGCGGTTGACGGTGACACCGCGCGCCACCTTAACCCCATGCGCGGCCATAACAATTTTGGCGGTATCCTTCTGCATGGCCAGCGCCGAGGCCAGAACACCGGAATGGGTGTAGGGAATGCGCAATGTTTCCAATATGCCCTGAATGGTGCCGTCCTCGCCCACACGGCCATGCAGCGCATTGAAGGCCACATCCGGCTTGAGGCGGGTCAGCACTTCGGCAATGTCGCGCTTCACATCAATCGGCGTGACGCGAAAGCCGACACTTTCCAGCGCCGCAGCGCAGGCCGCGCCCGAGCGCAGAGACACTTCCCGTTCGGCAGACCAGCCACCCATCAGCACGGCAATATGTTGCATGATATGTCCTTTGATTAGAGTGTTGCTGGTCCGAGAAAATTTCGCGTGACAGCCGTAATTTCATTCATTTCATCGGCGGATAATGTGCCCGCGCGCCGCAAGATTCGGTCTGGCTCAATACAGGTGATTTTAATCGGGCGGACAATCGAGGCGACCTTCAGCCCTGTGGGTGCGAGGTCTCGAATCATATGATCGAAGGCCGTCTCGGAATGTTTGGCGCTGGTCACCATCATCAGCCAGACAAGCCCTTGTTTATGAACATGATCGTTGGAGACGACCAGCGCGGGCCGACGTTTCTCGGCCCGCCGGTCTGAATAGGGAAAAGGCACCACCACGATGTCGCCTGTTTTCAATGGCATGTCAGAGGTCGGCATAAGCCACATCATCCTCTGTGCTGGCCCATTCGGTAAAGGCCGCGAAAGCATCCTCATCCCTCGTGGCCACCGATTTTTCCAGCCGGATTCCTTGCGCATCAAATATATACACGAGCGTATCCCCCGGTTTGACACCCAGTTTTTCGCGCACGGCCAGAGGGAGAACGGTCTGACTTTTCACTGAAATCTTGGACTGTACCGTTTTGGATTTGAGGCTTGCCATAGTGATGTTCCTTACGTCTTACCATCTTACCATTTTTTGAATGGCCGGATCAAGCCCGCCTCTGACGCCGCGCGTATGAAAGGCTGGCCTAGCCCGCCACGCCCACACGCCTGATTTCCCATTCCAGTTGCACGCCTGACTGTTCCAGCACACGCTTGCGCACGGTTTCGCCTAAGGTTTCGATCTGGGCGGCGCTGGCATGGCCGCGATTGATGAGAAAATTGCAGTGCATTTCGGACACCTGAGCATCGCCTATGGTCAGCCCGCGGCAACCGGCCGCATCGATCAGTTGCCAGCTTTTGTGCCCCGGGGGATTTTTGAAGGTCGAGCCGCCCGTGCGCTCGCGGATCGGCTGGCTGGCCTCGCGCGCGGCGGTAATTTTCTCCATTTCATCTGAAATTTCAGCAGGTTCGCCCGCATGGCCCTGAAACAGTGCCTGTGTGAAGATCAGATCTTCCGCAATACTGGAATGACGATAGCTATAGCCGAAATCGGCATTTTTGAGAATATGCAGCCTGCCCTTGCGGTCAAGCGCACGCGCCTCAACGAGAATATCCTTGGTTTCGCCGCCATGCGCGCCGGCATTCATGCGCAGCGCCCCGCCGATCGCGCCCGGAATGCCACGGTAAAAGGCAAGTCCGGCAATGCCAGCCTCGGCGGCCGCCTTGGCCAGTTTCATATCCGGCACCGCCGCGCCCGCACGAATTTTGTGATCCGCCTCCACCTTGATGTCAGTGAAAAAGCCTCTGGTCAGGCGAATCACCACGCCTGCCATGCCGCCGCCGCGCACCAGCATGTTTGAGCCAAGGCCGAGTAGATAGACAGGAATGCTCTCCGGCAAACGCGCCAGAAAATAGCCAAGGTCTTCTTCG
>DAIMHB010000416.1:0-2443 GCA_036723545.1 Beijerinckiaceae bacterium | reverse complement strand
CTTATATGGGATCAGGCTTCTGACTTTACAAGATGTTCAGAGCCCGTCAAACAAAGCCGTCGACAAATACCGTTCCGCAAAGGACGGAATAATAATGACAATATTTTTACCGGCATATTCAGACCGCTGGCCGATTTCAACAGCCGCCGCCACAGCCGCACCTGATGATATGCCCACCGGAATCCCCTCGATGCGGGCCAGCAGGCGCGCCGTGTCAAAGGCGGTCTGGTTGCCCACCGTGATCACCTCGTCAATCACCGAACGGTCGAGAATGGCAGGAATGAAGCCTGCACCAATCCCCTGAATTTTGTGCGGGCCGGGCGCGCCGCCCGAAAGAACCGGCGAATCTTCCGGCTCAACCGCAACAATTTTCACATCCGCCTTGCGGGCTTTCAACACCTGACCCACACCGGTGATGGTGCCCCCCGTACCCACACCCGAGATGAAAACATCCACTTCGCCATGGGTGTCATTCCAGATTTCTTCGGCTGTGGTGCGCCGGTGAATGTCCGGATTGGCCGGATTTTCAAACTGCTGCGGAATAATGGCGCCGGGGGTGCTGGCCACAATTTCATTGGCTCTGGCAATCGCGCCCTTCATGCCCAGCGGGGCGGGGGTCAGCACCAGTTCAGCCCCCAGAAGCGCCAGCATTTTGCGCCGTTCAATCGACATGGACTCCGGCATGACCAGAATGAGCTTATAGCCGCGCGCGGCGGCCACAAAAGCCAGTGCAATGCCGGTATTGCCGGAGGTGGGCTCAACCAATGTGCTTTGCCCGGGCTTGATGCGGCCCTGCGCTTCCAGCGTGTCGATCATATTGACGCCGATACGGTCCTTCACGCTGGAGATCGGGTTGAAAAATTCGAGCTTGGCCAGAAGGTTGGCCTTGACGCCCTTGGCCTTGGCAAGGCGGTCCAGCCGCACGATCGGCGTATCCCCGATGGTATCGGTAATGGACCCATAGATGCGACCGCGGCCGGGTTTATGTGTATGTTCGCTCATGTTGGCTCTCCCTTGCTGCAATTCTAAGCCGAATATGCAGAATGTGAAGCGGATAATGAAGCGACATTAGTTAATTATACAAATATTGTCGATATTTATTTTAAATACCATTTTCAAATTGTAAAATCAGCGTCACTGCGCACCAACTCATTGTTCTGGCATAAATGCGCAATATGAATCGTCTCCAGTCTGGCCATAAAGGCGCTGCTGGCGGGTTCAAGGGCCGGCACAATCAGCTTTTGTGCCAGAGGCAGGGCGATTTCACTGTCCGTTGGCTCAATCGCGTTTAAAATATCGGCCAGCGAGATGCGGCGGCGCTCGCGGGCCAGTTCATAGCCGCCCTTGGGGCCACGCAGGCCTTTCAGAATATTGGCTTTCACCAGCGCTTGCAGCAGGGTTTCAAAATGGCGGGCGGGCATGTCAAACCGTGCCGCCAGCGCCTTGGCCGCCACCGGAACGCCCCGCGCGTTGAGGGCAATATCCAGCACGGCGGCTATGGCCAGAGTTTGGCGGCGCGAGAGAAAATTCATTGCCCGGTTCCTGTTGAGCCAAAACCGCCGGTGCCTCGCTGCGAAACGGGCAGTTCGGCCACCTCCTGCCACTGCGCCTGCATCACCGGCGCGATCACCATTTGCGCAATGCGCATGCCGCGCGTGATTTCAACCGGCTCTGTGCCAAGATTGATGAGAAGCACAGCAATTTCACCGCGATAATCGGCGTCGATCGTGCCGGGACTGTTGAGCACGGTTACGCCCTGTTTCAGGGCAAGGCCGGAGCGCGGCCGCACCTGTGCCTCAAAACCAGTTGGCAGAGCCATCTGAAGGCCGGTGGGAATAAGCGCCCGCGCGTGCGGCGCAAGTTGTATGGGCGCATCCACGGCCGCAAGCAGATCCATTCCGGCGGCGTGCGCCGTCTGATAGGCGGGAAGCGGCAAATCCGCCGCGTGAGGCAGGCGTTGGACGAAAAGCTTCACAGCAGCCCCGCAAAATGCGCAATCAGCTTTTCAGCCACTTCGGTTTTGGAGAGGCGCGGCCATGGCTCAAGCCCTGCGGCTGTCACCAGTGTGATTTCATTCGCATCGCAGCCCATCACACCACCCGCCGCGCTCACATCATTGGCGACAATGAGGTCGCAGCCCTTGCGCGCCAGTTTGGCCCGGGCATGGTCCAGCACATGGTCGGTTTCGGCGGCAAAGCCCACCACAAGGTGCGGGCGCTGGTCGCGCCTCTGCGCGATGGTGGCCAGAATATCCGGATTTTCCACCAGATGCAGCGCAGGCATCTCGCCCTTGTCCTTTTTGAGCTTATGCGTGCCCGCATCCTCCACACGCCAATCGGCGACAGCGGCGGTGGAGATGAACATATCGGCAGGCAGCGCGGCTTCAACAGCGGCCAGCATTTCACGCGCCGTATTGACATGCTGCACCTGCGCGCCATCAGGG
>DAIMHB010000415.1:0-2446 GCA_036723545.1 Beijerinckiaceae bacterium | reverse complement strand
CGTATGGTCAAAATCGAGCGCGAACTTGATGGCGTGAAAAAAACCCGTGGCCTGCACCGCAAATCCCGCGAGGATGTGCCTTTTCCGCTGGTGGCGCTGGTGGGCTATACTAATGCGGGCAAATCCACTCTGTTCAACCGTTTGACCGACGCCACAGTTCTGGCGCAGGACATGCTCTTCGCCACGCTTGACCCGACCCTGCGCGCGCTCAAATTGCCGCATGGCGGCAGGATCATCCTCTCCGACACCGTGGGTTTTATCTCCGATCTGCCCACCATGCTGGTGTCTGCCTTCCGCGCCACGCTGGAGGAGGTCATTTCCGCCGATGTCATTCTGCATGTGCGTGACATCGCGCATGAGGATGCGCAGGCGCAGGGTGCCGATGTGGACGGCATTTTAAAAACTTTGGGCATTGATCCGCAGGATCATGACCGGGTGATCGAGGTCTGGAACAAAATTGACCAGATCGAGCCTGAGCGGCGCGCCTCCTTGCTGGATATTGTCAGCCAGCGGGCGGACGCAAGCCGCCCCATTCTGGTTTCGGCGGTGACTGGCGAGGGGCTGAACGGGCTGAAACAGGCGATTGAGACGCGCATTGCGCGGGGCCGCTCGCTTGTGCAGCTGGTTTTGCCGCCGCATGATGGCGCTGGCCTGCACTGGCTTTATACGAATGCCGAAATTCTGCACCGCAATGCGGATGAGGATGGCGCTGTGCAGTTGACATTGCGGGTTGCGCCTGAGCGGCTTGATCAGGTGATGCGGCGGTTCAGCGCTGCTCGTCTTCAGCCGACGCCGATGCGGGCTTTGGAAATTTCCGGAGTCTGACCTTTGGCCTTGTTTTTGACGTTGTGAGCGCCTAGTTTGTTCGTCAATATCGAATTCTGTTTCGGAGAGTTTCATGGGTAGCTTCAGCATCTGGCACTGGTTGATCGTCGGTATTGTCGTCATGTTGTTTTTTGGCGGTTCCGGCAAAATTTCCGGCGTGATGGGTGATTTCGCCAAGGGAATCAAAGCCTTTAAAAAAGGTATGAGCGAGGATGACACCGCCAAGGCGGAGCCTCTCCAGACCATTGACGGCAAAACCGGTGAAGTGATTCAGCCACAAAAAGACAGTCAGAAGTCATAAAACCGGCATGTTCGACTTTTTTGACACGAG
Source organism: Beijerinckiaceae bacterium (assembly GCA_036723545.1). Classification (GTDB taxonomy): domain Bacteria; phylum Pseudomonadota; class Alphaproteobacteria; order Rhizobiales; family Beijerinckiaceae; genus JANXSV01. The sequence continues at coordinate 1,290 of DAIMHB010000415.1, read as the reverse complement.
CAAGCTGTTGATCATCGGCGCTGTGGCGCTGATGGTTATCCCGCCTAAGGATTTGCCGACCGTTCTGCGCCAGCTGGGGCAGGCGGTGGGCAAATTGCGGCGTATGGCCACGGAATTTCAAGGCCAGTTCAATGAGGCTTTGAAAGATGCCGAGTTCGACAGCCTCAAGAAGGAATTGCAGGAGCTTCAGTCCAGCACCAATATGCCACTGGATATTGGTACAGATTTCAACATTGCCGCACCTGCGCCGGTTGCCGAGGCGGTGTCGCCGCCTGCGGACACTCTCGCCGCGCCGCATCCCGCACCAGACATGCCTGCCGAGACTGCGCCGCCCGCCGCCGCGCCTGCTGAGCCGCCGGTTGCCGCCAAGCCCAAGCGTCGCGCTGCCAAATCCGCCCCCGCCGCAGATAAGGCCCTTGCCGAGGGCGAAGCTGTTGCCAAGCCCAAGCGCGCGCGCAAACCTGTAGCGAAGGCGGCTGCGGATACCGTCATTGCCGTGAATAAGGATGGTGAGGCCAATGTCTGAGCCCGATACGTCAGACATTGACGCCAGCAAGGCGCCGCTGATGGACCATATAATTGAGCTGCGTTCGCGGCTGATTATGTCCATGGCCGCGTTTCTTGTGGCCTTTGGGGGGTGTTTTTACTTCAGCCACCAGATTTATAATATTCTGGCCGGGCCTTTTGTGCATGTTGTCGGGGCTGAAAATGCCAAGCTGATCGCCACCCATTTTCTGGAGCAGTTTTTCACCAATATCAAACTCAGCATGTTTGGGGCCGGCTGTGTCGCCTTTCCGGTGATTGCCGTCCAGCTGTATAAATTTGTTGCGCCGGGCCTCTATAAGCATGAGCGCAATGCCTTTTTGCCCTATCTGATTGCCACGCCGATTTTTTTCGCACTGGGCGGTTTGCTGGTGTATTTTGGTGTTATGCCCGCCATTGTGCGCTTTTCCGTATCGATGCAGCAATTAAATGTGCCGGGTGAGGCAACCATTGAGCTTATGCCGAAGGTGAGCGAATATCTCTCGCTGATCATGAGCCTGATTTTTGCCTTCGGCATTGCCTTTCAGTTGCCGGTGGTGCTGACCTTGCTGGGCCATATCGGCATTATTGACGCGGCCTTTTTGCGCTCCAAACGGCGCTTTGCCATTGTCATTATTACGGTTATCGCTGCGGTTCTGACCCCGCCGGACATTATTTCGATGGTGTCGCTGGCTCTGCCCATGCTGCTTCTCTATGAAGGGGCGATTTTGTGGGTGCGGATGAAGGAAAAAAAACGCGGGGCCGCGG
>DAIMHB010000414.1:0-2449 GCA_036723545.1 Beijerinckiaceae bacterium | reverse complement strand
CCCATGGCACATGGGCTGTGTGCTTCCTGCTGATCATCACCAAGGGCCCCGGCGTTATTTCGCTGGATTGGTTGTGGTTCAGGAATAGCAACCGCTAATCCGCCCGGCAGCCTTCAGGCTATGCACTCTACCTTCTAAGCTGGCTATTCCACCTTGAATTGAGCCAGCTTGGAGCCATAAAATAAAGGTAAATTTTTAAACCGCTATTTTCTTGAAAGGAAAGAAAATGGCGAGAGAGACGGGGCTCGAACCCGCGACCTCCGGCGTGACAGGCCGGCGCTCTAACCAACTGAGCTACTCCCCCGCATCAATGCCGGACTGTGCTTTTCAGCGGCGCCGTGCAGGTGAGCGTTGAATTACTTGGGCAAGGCGACGAAGTCAAGCGTCCCTCACGCATCTTCTGCATTATTTACATCTTCATCCTCGGGGTCTTCAGAGGCCGGAATGGCATAAGCACCTGAAAACCAACGATGAAGATCAATATCCGCGCAGCGTTTTGAACAAAAGGGCCTGAATTTTTCTTGCGCCGGTTTGCCGCAAAGAACGCAGGTTTTGAGAGGCTTGGCTGAAACATCATCATTGCGCATAGAATCATCCATGGATAGATCACACCGGAATATTCGCCATTCAGAGCAGGATTATATTTAAAATCAGAGATTTATGGGCAAAACCTCAATTCATGACAGAATCATGACCCGCGTTACAGCTTCAGAGATGTGCCCAGCCTGCCAGCACCGGAAAACCCTCGCCTGCCAGCAGAGCAACCGTCTCCTGCAAGGGCAGCCCCACCACATTGGAATAAGAGCCGATCAATTTCGACACAAAGGCCCCGGCAAGGCCCTGCACAGCATAGCCGCCGGCTTTGCCGCTCCATTCCCCATTGGCCAGATAGGCCGACAGTTCAGCACTGGAGAGCCGTTTAAACCGCATACGGGTTTCCACCAGCTTATGACGGCGCGCGCCACGGGGCGTGATGAGGGTCACGCCGGTAAAAACGCGGTGCGCCCGCCCTGAGAGCAGCCGCAGACACTGTTCAGCCTCATCCGTCAATTCACATTTGGGCAAAATACGTCGCCCCACGGCCACGACGGTGTCCGCACTTAAAATAAAGGCACCAGCCAGATCAGGCCGTTCACGGATAATCTTATAGGCGGCCTCGGCCTTTTCCGCCGCCAGACGACCCGCCAGAACGCGGGGAGATTCATATTTTTGTGGCGTCTCATCAATGTCGGCGGGCATCAGAGCCGCAGGCTCGATACCCACCTGCTGGAGCAGCGCGAGGCGACGCGGGGAAGCTGAGGCGAGAACGAGCCGCGCCTGCGGATGAGACACCGCCGGAGACAGTATAAATTCGGGAGACGGTGGTGTCTGCCCGGTCGCATTCACATCGTTCATCTCGCCATGCCTCCGCATTCGCTCAATAGGCCGGACACAGAAATTTATTTGAAACGATAGGTAATGCGGCCCTTGGTCAGATCATAGGGTGTCATTTCGATGAGAACTTTATCGCCGGTGAGAACACGAATACGATTTTTACGCATCTTCCCGGCAGTATGAGCGATAATTTCATGCTCATTTTCCAATTTCACGCGGAATGTTGCATTTGGCAACAGTTCGGAGACAATACCCGGGAATTCCAGCAATTCTTCTTTCGACATATGTTCCTGTCTTTCAATGGCGGATTGAACATTCAAAACCGCACAATTCCAAAATTTTCACAATTATAGGCTAAAATTTATCCGATGTGAACCGTTACCTTTAACCTTAGCCGTAAATCCGCTGCACAGAAATAGTGCTTGCAAATTTTGTGCTGCACTGCACAATGAAAATGGTTTTGGCACATGTCAAGCCATGTCCTTTGAGGCAAACATCAGATTTGAGCGCAGTTATGAATCCATTTTGGTCCGTCTATTCCGAATCCACAAAAATGTGGCAGGGCATTGCCCAGAGCAGTCTGGACACAAGCGAAACGTTGCAGAACCGGCTGGCCATGCTGTGCGGTGTCAAAGCGCCCCCGCCCGACTCAAGCCTGCATGGCGAAATCGACCTTATGGTCAGCGAAAAGCTCCGCGCTGTCACAGACGGCATTATGGATGCAAGCTGGCAGACCATGCTGTTTTGTCTCAAATCCGGCATGGGCGAACTTGATATGACCAGCGCCACGCGCGCAGGCTTAGCCATATCACAGGCTGGCCTCAAGCCCGCGCAGGAGGCGGTCCGGTCCAATGCGCGCCGCCTGAGCATGTCGGCGGCGGCGGAACAGGTTTAGCCGCGCTCTTTCATCAGGCGGGATTTTTCACGGCCCCAGTCGCGCAGCTTTTCTGTTTCGCGCTTATCGTGCAGCTTTTTACCCTTGCCGATAGCAATCTCGATTTTTGCCCGGCCTTTATCGTTAAAAAATATCTTGAGCGGCACAATGGTCATGCCTTCCCGCTCAACCGCTTCTTCC
>DAIMHB010000413.1:0-2459 GCA_036723545.1 Beijerinckiaceae bacterium | reverse complement strand
GGGCTATTGTGTGTGCAAAGCACCAGCCGGAGGCGGGCGTCGCCTTGAAGCCGCCATAACACCAGCCGCAATTCAGATACAGGCCGGAAATATCGGTTTTATCAATGATGGGCGAGCCATCCATCGACATATCCATAATGCCGCCCCATGAGCGCAGCACCCGCAAGCGCCCCAGCAGCGGAAACAGCGCGACGCCTTCCTCGGCCACTTCTTCCACGGTGGGTATATTGCCGCGCTGGGCGTAAGAATTATAGCCGTCGATCGAGCCGCCAAACACCAAACCGCCCTTGTCCGACTGGCTGATGTAAAAATGCCCCGCGCCAAAGGTGATGACATTGTCAATCAGCGGCTTGATGCCCTCAGTCACAAACGCCTGCAACACATGGCTTTCAATCGGCAGGTTCAGCCCGGCCATGTGCGCCACACGGCTGGTGTTGCCCGCACAGGCGAGGCCGATTTTCTTGGATTTGATAAAGCCGCGAGAGGTCTCCACCCCCACCACCGCGCCATTTTCGGTGCGGATGCCGGTGACTTCGCAATTTTGTAAAATATCGACGCCGCGCGCATCTGCCGCGCGCGCATAGCCCCAGGCCACCGCATCATGGCGCACAGTGCCGCCGCGCCGTTGCAGTAAGGCGCCGACAATGGGAAAACGCGCATTGTCATAGTCCATATAGGGCACCATTTTGCGCAAAGCGTCGCGGTCGAGATATTCGCCATCGACGCCATGCAGGCGCATGGAATTGCCGCGCCGGATCGCCGCATCGCGCTGCGAATCATTATGGACAATGTTCAGAACGCCGCGCTGGCTGACCATGGCATTGAAATTGATGTCCTGCTCCAGCCCTTCCCACAGCTTGAGCGAATGTTCATAAAAGGGAATATTGCCCGCCTCGCGGTAATTGGAGCGGATGATGGTGGTGTTGCGCCCGACATTGCCCGAGCCGATCCAGCCTTTTTCCACCACGGCAATATTGGTCATATTGTGGTTTTTGGCCAGATAATAGGCCGTGGCCAGACCATGACCGCCGCCGCCGACGATAATGGCGTCATATTCAGCCTTTGGCTCTGGCTCCCGCCAGGCGGGTGTCCAGTCCTTCTGGCCTTTGAAGGCCTGTTTCACCACATTGAGAAGATTATAGCGCAAGAGTCACCTCATTCCGCTTTATGATAGGCCGTAATGGCGCATGGGCTCAATGGGGTAACCTATCTAATTGAGAGGGATGCGGCACGAAATTGGGCATGAGGGGGATGTGGATGGCGAGCCAAGCTCGCACATAATGTTTTATCTGCATTTTCTTGCTTAAGCACGTCATGCGCGGGCTTGACCCGCGTATCCACGTTTTCTTTAATTACCGTGGATGGCCGGATCACGTCCGGCCATGACGCGTTAAGTTCTGCGCGCAGCCCGCCGCGATATAAATTTCCCCCTACCCAAAGCCATGCGCTTTGAGTATGGTGCGGCAAATAACTTTACGGGGCGCAGATGGCCGATCACACAATTCCGCATTTCCACAATCAGGCTGGCTTGCCGCAGATTTATGTCGGCGCGCGCGAGTTCATGTGCGTGGGCGCATTGCCGCCCTTTGACCATCCGCATATTTTCATTGATATTGGTCATGACAATGAGGCGATCTGCCCTTATTGCTCCACCCATTATATTTATAAAGCCTCGTTGCATGGCCATTCTGAGCCGGCTGAGTGCGAGCTTCAGGACGCGTGAGCCGTCTTGCCCTCATTGTCGGGGCAGGCATAGGCGGGCTGACCGCCGCATTGGCGCTGGCCAGAGCCGGTTATCACGTTCTTGTGCTGGAGCGCGCCCCCCGCATTGAGGAGGTGGGTGCCGGTCTCCAGATTTCGCCCAACGCTCTGCGCGTTCTGGCCAAACTTGGCCTTATGAATGCCTTGTCTGCTGTGGCTTCGCAGCCCGAATGCGTCACCATCCGGCGCGGACGTGATGGCCGAGTTCTCAGCCGTCTGCCCTTGGGCGAAACGGCGGTGAGCCGCTGGGGCGCGCCGAGCCTCACCCTTCACCGCGCTGATCTGCAGGCCATTTTGCTGGAGGCGGCCAAAGCCGAACCCGCCATAGACATTCGCCCCGGCCATGAGGTGACAGGCTTTGCGCTGGATGGCGAAACGGTTGTTGTGGCGGCGCGTGTGGGTCTGATCCGGCTGAGTTTTCAGTGTGATCTGCTGATCGGTGCGGATGGGCTGCGGTCTTTGATGCGTGAAAAGCTGAATGTTGCCGCCGCGCCGCGCTACACCGGCCAGCACGCCTGGCGGGCGCTGATTCCTATAGAGAATGTGCCGAAGGCGCTGCACAAGAATGAAACCTCGCTCTGGCTCGGACCCAAAACCCATCTGGTGCATTATCCGCTGCGGGGGGGCAGGGTGATGAATGTGGTGGCGATTGTCGAGGCGGGGCAAGAACAGATCGGCAATAGCTGGTCGGAGACGGC
>DAIMHB010000412.1:0-2462 GCA_036723545.1 Beijerinckiaceae bacterium | reverse complement strand
GTGCTGGATGCGCGGGCGCAGCTTGGTCTGAACTCGCGGCTGGTGCAGAGCGCGGACGACGTGCCGGTGTTGGTCTTGTGCGGGCCGGACGCGCCGCAGACCCGTGTCGAGGCCTTGCAAAAGGCTGGTGTGAGCGTCGAGGCGGTGCCGCTCCTTGAGGGGCGGCTTGATCTTCTCGCGGCGCTGCGGGCATTGTCAGAGCGCGGCATAAACCGGGTGTTCAGCGAGGGTGGGCCGCGCGTGGCCAGCAGCCTGATTGCGCAAGGTCTGGCGGATGAGGTGATGCTGTTCACCAGCCCCAAACCCTTCGGGCGGGAGGGTGTGCCTGCGCTGGCGCAGGCCGCGCGCGCGCAGCTTGAGGATGCCGCACGCTTTCATAGGCAGCATGACGGATGGATCGGCAACGATCATTTCGAGATTTTTGAAAGGGTTTGATATGTTTACCGGTTTGGTGTCCGATATTGGTGAGGTGACTGCCATTGAGCCGCGCGGCTCGTTGCGGCGGATGCGCATTGCCTGCTCTTACCCTGTGGAGAGCATTGCTCTGGGGGCTTCCATTGCCTGCGCGGGTGTATGCCTGACTGTGGTGGATATGGGCCGCATGGGCGATCAAACATGGTTTGATGTGGATGCCGCCGCCGAGACGCTGGCTGTCACCACCCTCAAAGATTGGACAACAGGTCGCAAAATCAATCTGGAGCGCTCGCTTAAAATTGGCGATGAACTGGGCGGCCATATTGTCACCGGCCATGTGGATGGGCTGGCCGACCTGATCTCCCGTGAGGATTTCGAGGGGCAGGCGAAATTCACCCTGCGCGCCCCGCAAAATTTAAAGAAATTCATTGCGCAAAAGGGCTCTGTGGCGCTGGACGGCACTTCGCTGACCGTAAATTCGGTGGCGGATGATGTGTTTTCAGTTCTGCTGATTCCGCATACACTGGCTGCGACAAGCTGGGGCGCAACACAGGCTGGTGACAAGGTTCATCTGGAGGTGGATATGATGGCCCGCTATGCTGCGCGGCTGGCCGAGGCCGGTTAGCTCAAGAATAACTTGCTCTTGCGGGCTGTGCAGGTTAATCACACCTCATATTCAAATTAAGGACAAGACAAATGGCCGAACCCCGGCGTGACACGCCTGTGCAGGTGGATTCTGTGCATGGCGCACGGTTTTTGATTGTTGAGGCACGTTTCTATAATGACATTGGCACGATGTTGCTGGAGGGTGCAAAAGCCGCCTTTTCGGCAGCAGATGCGCGTTATGATGTGATTACCGTGCCGGGCGCTTTGGAAATTCCGGCAATGGTGGCCATTGCACTCGATGCCGCGCGCGAGATGGGCCAGCCTTATGACGGCGTCATCACGCTGGGCTGCGTTATTCGCGGCGAGACCTATCATTTTGAAATTGTCGCCGGTGAGAGCGCCCGCGCCCTGATGGACCTCAGCATTGCCCGCAAATTGCCACTGGGCAATGGCATTCTGACCGTTGAAAATATGGAACAGGCCGTTGTGCGCGCAGACCGGAGGCAGGGCGACAAGGGCGGCGACGCCGCCCGTGCGGCGCTGGAAATTCTGCGGATCAAACGTCGTATCGGGGCTCACTGATGGCCGTTGGAAACAAACGCGCCAATGCGCGGCTCGCCGCCGTGCAGGCCCTTTACCAGATGGATGTCACCGGCAAGGGCATCAATGATGTTTTTGCCGAATTTGAAACCTATTGGATCGGGCAGGAGATCGAGGGCGAGCAATATCGCCCGGCGGAACTGGCCTTTTTCCGCGACACGGTCAGCGGCGTGCTGAAAGACCAGATGGCCATTGACCAGCTTGTTGATGGCGCGCTGGTGGAAGGCTGGCCCCTGACCCGCATTGAGGCGCTGATGCGGGCGATTTTGCGCGCTGGCACCTATGAGCTGAAAAAGCGTAAGGATATTCCGCCGCGTGTCAGCATTTCTGAATATGTGGATGTGGCCTCGGCCTTTTTCGCGCGGGAAGAATCCGGCATGATCAATGCCGTGCTGGATGTTGTGGGGCGTAAATTGCGCAGCGACGAATTTGTGAAATAGGGTTATCCTCACCCTATCCGTCATTTTGTTTGAGCGTGCGGATGAGGGGATGAACACTCTAACAGAGAAATGATCCATCATGGCTTTGTCCGAAGAGGATCTGATTGCCCGTTATTTTGCCCCGCTGGCTGGCGAGGGGGCTTTTGGCCTGCGTGATGATGCCGCGAGCATTTCGCCCCCTTCAGGTTATGATTTTGTCATCACCAAGGATATGCTGGTGTCGGGAGTGCATTTTTTTCCCGATGACCCGCCTTTCGAGATTGCCCGCAAGCTGATGCGGGTCAATCTGTCGGATCTGGCGGCCAAAGGCGCGGTTCCCTTCGGCTTTTTTCTGGGGCTGGCCTTGCCTCAGAATATATCGGAAAACTGGCTTCTGGATTTCGCTGCGGGGCTGGCGCAGGA
>DAIMHB010000411.1:0-2469 GCA_036723545.1 Beijerinckiaceae bacterium | reverse complement strand
ACCACAAACATTTCAACCGCGAACACACCGACATAGGCCAGGGCTTCAGCCGTTGCTCTGGCGATGTCCAGCGCGCGCAGAGCGGTTTCGGGCTCTATATGCGCGGGGACAGTTGTGCGGGAGAGAATATGATGGGCATGCTGGTTTTCCGCCACATCATAGGCGGCAAAGTCACCACTGATGCCCCGCGCCGCAATCACGGAAATTTCTCGGGAAAAGCGGACAAACCCCTCCAATATGCAGGGATGACCGCCAATCGAGCGGTGAATCACGGCAAGATCTGCGGCTTCACGCACCACAACCTGCCCTTTGCCGTCATAGCCGAAGCGCCGTGTTTTGAGAATGGACGGACGGCCAATCTGCGCCACGGCGCGGGCCAGTTCACCGGCATTTTTCACATCCGCAAAAGGCGCTGTGGCAATACCGATGGAATTGAAAAAGGTCTTTTCCAGCAGCCGGTCCTGCGACACCGTAAGGGCTCTGCGGTCGGGATAGACCGGACGCATATGTTCGAGGGCAGCGACAGCCTCGACCGGAATATTCTCGAATTCATAGGTGATGACATCTACACTTGCGGCAAAGGCCTGCAAGGCGGCCATGTCGTCATAGGCTGCAAGGGTGTGCCGGGCGGCCACTTCAAAGGCCGGGCTCTCGGCTTCGGGTGCATAGATATGGCATTTGAGGCCCATTTGTGCGGCGGCAATGGCCAGCATCCGGCCCAGCTGGCCGCCGCCCAATATGCCGATGGTTGCGCCCGGTGCTATGACCTTGCTCATGATTGTGCCTGCCTCATTGGTCGTCTTTCGGATGTTCGGCCACCTGCGCCGTTTGTGCAGCGCGCCACTCGGCCAGCCGGGCAGCCAGATCGTCATCATGCAAGGCCAGAATGCTGGCGGCCAGCAGGGCGGCATTGATGGCCCCGGCCTTGCCGATGGCCAGCGTGCCCACCGGAATGCCGCCGGGCATCTGCACAATGGAATAGAGCGAATCAATGCCGGACAGCGCTTTGCTTTCCACCGGCACACCCAGAACCGGCAGGGCGGTCATGGCTGCACACATGCCCGGCAGATGGGCGGCGCCGCCGGCACCGGCAATCACCACCTGATAACCGGCGGCCTGTGCGCCCTTGGCAAAGCTCACCAGCCTGTCCGGCGTGCGATGGGCCGAGATGATGCGGGCCTCATGCTCAATGCCCAGCACATCCAGCATATCGGCGGCATGGCGCATGGTGCCCCAGTCAGACTGGCTGCCCATGATGATGGCGACTGGCGGGGATAAGGCCACGGCTGCTCTTTCTGAAGGTTGCGGTGTTCCGGTTTAAGCGATGATATCGGGTGTGAGCTTATCTTCCAGATAGCTCAGGCGGTCTTTGATCACAAGTTTTTGCCGTTTATGGCGTTGCAGCAGCAGGTGGTCGGGTTTGGGGGCCTGTTCCTGCGCCAGAATATCAGCCTCCAGCATCTTGTGCTGGAGCTTAAGGCGCTCGATTTCCGCCTGAATTACGGTGCGCTCGTCAAGAAATTGATCAATTCCGCTCATGGTCGCCAGTCATCTCGCCGATTTTATAGGAAGCCGCGCCCTTATCTTCTAGCAGCTTGCGCCCCGAGTGCAAAGCCGGTCGCATAAAAATTCAGCCCTGTCCAGCCCTGCGGGCAGCCGTGCCGGGCCGGTTTTTCTGCATTTTAAATGATGGTCTCAAGACTTCAAAAACCATCGTGCAAGATTATGATGAATGGGCTTGCGCGAATGGAAAATCGTGTCATGATTTTGTCGTCTTCGGACAAACAAGAGGAGTTCGTGCATGTCGCTGCAAGCTCATTTATCGGAACTGGAACGTCGCCACGAGGCGCTTGAACGGGAAATTTCCAAAGAGAAAATCCACCCTTCCTCCAGTGAATTGAAAATTGCCGAGTTGAAACGCAAGAAATTGCTTCTGAAGGATGAAATCGAACGATTGCGACACAATGAACTTCAGACGGTGCATTAAACGCACATAAACTGTTGTCGTGTCAGTCAGGGTCGCATCATGCGGCCCTTTTTCTTTTTGCCTTCGGTATGATATAGCCGCGCATGTGCTATGGTTCAGGCAAATGTCAGCCTGTGAGGACGGTGTATTATGGCAGGGAATTCCGGCGCAGTTCATCCTGAATTTCTGAAACTGGTCGCCTTTGATGCGGAAGATCTCAGCGTCATTTCCGCCCATGTGCAGGATGCGGAAACACAAGCCGCCAATATTGCCTATGTTGCGGCCAGTGAGCGTTTTGTCATTATGCTGGCGCGCCATGACTGGCCGAGTCTGGAAACCTCAACGCCCATGCGCATTCAGTCCGGTGTGCATTTCGACCATGTTACGAAAGTCAGCTCGATTGGGTTTGACCGGGCCGACGCCTGCCTCATGCGGCTTTTATCTGTGACATTTGCGCTGAAGGATGCCCCCTCCGGCATTGTGACCTTGACCTTTGCCGATGG
>DAIMHB010000410.1:0-2472 GCA_036723545.1 Beijerinckiaceae bacterium | reverse complement strand
TGGCACCATCACTGTGACCGAAGCAGGCGCAACAGTTGGGACAGGCACTTTGAGCAGTGGCAGCGTGGCGATGACCATCACCAGCACGCTGAGCTCGGGTTTGCATAACTATGTGGCTAAGTATAGTGGGGATGACAACTATCTGGACAGCAGTTCCTCCCTGAGCGTGACAGGACAAATCTCAACGGGCCTCACGCTGAGCCTCGCCGCTAATGCGGTGCCCACCATCGACCAACCGCTGAGCCTGATTGTCAGTGGTTTGCCGAAGGGGGCGGCGGGTCTCATTACGTTGAAGGACAATGATACGCAGGTTTCGACCAGCACATGGACCAGCACAACCACCTCTATGACGATGACCACCCCCAAACTTGTGGGGAGTGCACACAGTTATGTTGCCTCTTATACGCCTGACACCAGCAGCGTCGGCACTTATCTGAGCAGTAATTCCTCTGCGCTGAGCGTGACGGCGAAAATCTCCACCACGGGCTTCACCCTTGCGGTGAGTTCCGGCGCAGTGCCTACAGCTAATAAAACATTGAGCCTGACGGCGAGCGGGCTGGCGAAGGGGGCCACAGGCACCATAACCGTGACCGAAAGCGACACGACGGTTGCCACAGGCACCGTGAGCAATGGCGGCGCGGTGATGACAACCACCAGTCCGCTGACCGCGGGATCGCATCTATTTACCGCCACCTATAGTCCTGCTTCCAGCAGTGCCGGCACCTATTTAAGCAGCACAGCCACATTGACGGTCATAGCCCAAATTCCCACAAGCATAAGTGTGACCTTCTCATCAACAACGGTCACATTCGGGTCTCCGATCACTGTCAAGGCGACGGTTGTTGCCTCGGGTGCGGCTTCGTCCTCATCGCCTGCCTTGTCCGGCAATGTGATCTTCTATGACAATGGCAAAACCATCAATACTTTGCCTTTGGGCAGCAATGGCACCGTCAGTTTTAACAGCACGGCATTTTCTGTCGGCACGCATGAAATCAGCGCGACCTATGTCGGCAATACCTATTATTTATCCAGCACGGTGGATCCGCAATTCAAAGTTGTTCATACGGATCCGACCCTGAACGCCGATGTGCGGGGCATATTCACTGCGCAGGTGGCCGCGACCCAGCATATCGCGCAGGTGACACAGAGCTCAGTCAATGGCCGCCTTGAGGCATTGCATGATGATGATGTGCCGGAATTTGCCAATGGACTGTCATTCAGCAATTCGGCAAGTGCGCCGCAACCGGGCCAGCCGGACTCCTTTCTGGGGTTGAACCAGAAAGATAATGACAGCTTTCTGGATAAAATCGCTGCGCTTTATAAAAAGGCGACAACGCCAACATCACAACCTCAGGGCATGGCGAAGAAGCTGATCCGGCCTGATTATAATATCTGGACGGCCGGTTCCATTGTGTTTGGAAATCAGAGCTATACGGGCCAGACAACGCACAATACATTTTCGATGTCTGGCGTGACAGTTGGCATCGACAGGCGCTTCACGTCACAGTTCAAGGGTGGGCTTGCTGTGGGGCTCTCCGCTGAAACGACAAATGTCAATACGACAGGGGCCTATAATAAAACGCGGGCAGCTACCGGCAGCCTCTATGGTTCATATAATCTGGGCAATTCACTGTTTATTGACGGGCAGATCGGCTATGGCGCAGCGCGTTTCACCACAAGCCGCACAGATACCAATAGCAACAGCCTGATGAGCGGCAAGCGCCCCGGGCAGCTTATGATTGGTTCCTTCACTCTGAGTTCTGAACAGAAAGCCGGAAAGCTCAGATATGCACCCTATGCGCGGGTTGATTTCATGAAAGCCGTGCTGAATGCCTATCAGGAGCAGGGAGATGCCGACTGGACTCTGGCCTATAATAAAATGAACATCTCAAGCATGGCGCTGGTGCTGGGTTTGCGCGGGCAATATGATTTTGCCATGGATTTTGGCACATTGTCGCCGACATTGCGCGCCGAGTATAATTATAATCTTTCGGGCAGCGCGGTGCAAAATCTCAGCTATGTGTCTGACGGCACCTCGACTTATGCGCTGACACAGAGTGCCTCCAGCCGGTCCGGCATGACACTGGCCACCGGATTGAAGGCTTCCGGTTCTCATCAGCTTTCCGGATCCGTTGAATATGTGGTGACAACAACAGGCGTCAAGGTTCAGGGGCAGACCGTGCGTGCGGCTGTGAACCACGCATTCTGACGGTGATTGAGGTCTATCTCTGGAATTAAGTGCGGTCATATTACGCCCAATCCTGCTTCATACTTGCTGAACACTTTGCCAATATGGGGCTGCTGATGCGGCATGTCCGTTACCGGACAAAAATATGTCCGGAATAAAGGCGGAATTCGAGACAGATTTTTCACAATTTGTCGCGCCAATGCCACAGTTGCCGGGTTAGATGTAAGTCTAGAGTCTGTTGCTTTTAGATGGAAACGTCTCCCTCTCCCCGCTGGCGGGGAGAG
>DAIMHB010000409.1:0-2482 GCA_036723545.1 Beijerinckiaceae bacterium | reverse complement strand
GTGCTGTCGTAATGGGGGCGGGCGGGGTCGGTTTGGGCAGTGGCGCGGCAGCCACTGACGATTTCTTCTTGATAAGGACGGGCTTGGGCTCTGGCGCTATGCGCGGAACAAGCACTCTTTTCCGCGATTTCCGGGTTTTTTTGACGGGTGCCTCCAAATCCTGCGGTTGCGCTTCAGCCGCAAGTGCAACGGGCGTTGCCTTTGGCGTGGCTGCGGCTGTTTTTGGGGATGTGCGGCTCTTGTCTTTGAGAGTTTTGACCGATTTATCCGTTTTGGATTTTTGAGGTGCCATCAGTAATCCTCGCCCATTGCGTCATATATGTTTAGCTGTTTTCATATGAGTGTAGCACTATAATTTTGAAATGCAGCCTGCTGAAGTGTGCAAACCTATATTGGCCAATCAGCAATTAGACTGTAAGAGAAGTGCAGACTGATTTTTTCATAGTGACGAGACTGCCTGAAATGCTGCGATCCGTAACACTCTTGTCGAGGCTGTGTGTGCTGGTGCCTTTGGTGCTGGCGGGCTGCGCCGCGGGTTCTGATCCGGTGCATGGATTGGTGTCCGGCATTGGTTTGCTGCCTGACCAGCCTGAGCCCAAGGATTTTGTGAAGGCCGCCCGTCCGGATATGGATAAAATTGACTATATGCCGGTTGAATTTAACCCGCAGGAACATAAATTGCCCGTCCGCACAAAGGCGGAAGCGGCGGCGGATGACCGCGCCCTGCAGGCGGCAGCAGCAAAGGGCGGCGCCACCCTTCAGGCCACGGATACAAAACCCAAGGCCAAAGCCAAAATCAAGAAAATCCCTGCCCTTGACCCTGATTCAGACACACAACCGACGCAAAATTAACCTTTGCCTCATGATGTTTCTGGATGATAAACGTAATTCAGGCGGCTGAATGGCGCCTGAATGGAGTTTTGAACCTTTAAATCTCCTTTAACCCCAAACCAGTGAGTGTAGGACCCCTGAAATGACCGATTTCCACAATGTTCGCCGTCTCCCCCCTTATGTTTTTGAGCAGGTCAACCGTCTCAAGGCTAAGGCGCGCGCGGCGGGCGCGGATATTGTTGATCTTGGCATGGGCAATCCTGATCTCGACGCCCCGCGTCATGTCAAAGACAAGCTGATCGAAACCATCAACAAACCGCGCACCGACCGTTATTCCTCGTCGAAGGGCATTCCCGGGCTGCGCCGCGCACAGGCCGCCTATTATGACCGCCGCTTCAACGTCAAGCTGAATCCGGACACGCAGGTGATTGCAACCCTCGGCTCGAAGGAAGGCTTTGCCAATATGGCGCAGGCCATCACCGCGCCGGGCGATGTGGTGCTGGTGCCCAATCCGTCTTATCCGATTCACGCTTTCGGCTTTCTCATGGCGGGCGGGGTGATTCGCACTGTGCCGGCGGAACCCACGCCGGATTATTTTCCAGCACTGGAACGCGCTTTCGCCCATTCGATTCCCAAACCGATCGCGGTGGTGGTGTGTTATCCGTCCAACCCGACGGCCATGGTCGCCTCGCTGGATTTCTATCGGGATCTGGTGGCCTTCGCGCGCAAGCACGAGGTGTTTATTCTGTCCGATCTGGCCTATTCGGAAGTTTATTTTGACAATAATCCTCCGCCTTCGGTGCTTCAGGTGCCCGGCGCTATGGATGTTTGTGTGGAATTTACCTCCATGTCGAAAACCTTTTCGATGGCAGGCTGGCGCATGGGCTTTGCGGTGGGCAATGAGCGGCTGCTGGCTGCGCTGGCGCGGGTGAAGTCCTATCTTGATTATGGTGCCTATACGCCGATTCAGGTGGCGGCCGCCGCCGCGCTCAACGGGCCGGACGGCTGCATTGAGGAGATGCGCCAGACCTATAAAAAGCGCCGCGACGTGATGGTCGAGAGCTTTGCACAGGCGGGCTGGGACATTCCCTCGCCGGTGGCTTCGATGTTCGCATGGGTGCCGGTGCCGCAGAAGTTCCAGCATCTTGGCAGTCTCGAATTTTCCAAGCTGCTGATCGAAAAGGCCGATGTGGCCGTTGCGCCGGGCATTGGCTTTGGCGAGCATGGCGACAATTATGTGCGACTCGCTTTGGTGGAGAACGAACAGCGCATCCGCCAGGCCGCGCGCGGTATCCGCAAATTTTTTGATACGGCAGACCAGAAACTGCACAATATGATCGGGTAATTGCGTTTTTACCCTCACCCTCTCCCCGCCAGCGGGGAGAGGGAGATAAAGGCAACAGACTTTAGGACAGCGCCGCAATCAGCATCCGCTTGAAGGCGGTGGTGTCCAGCGTCCAGCAAATGTCGGCCTTGTGCTTTTGCTCGGCCCAGACGGTTTTATTATTGCCGTCATGCGCCAGATTGAGCTGATCGACTACGGTCATGCCGCGCGTGAGTTCGCTTAAAGTCTCAATTTCAACCGCATGTTGGCTCCAGCTTGTGCCGACGGATTTGTTCAGGGCAATGGCCATGGCGGTGGGGTCGGGCA
>DAIMHB010000408.1:0-2488 GCA_036723545.1 Beijerinckiaceae bacterium | reverse complement strand
ACACCATGCATTGAGGCATATGGCCAGATCATAGGTCAGCGCATCGGTGCAGGCAAAATAGAAGTCAATCAGACCAGACAATCTGTCGCTGAGGAAAAACACATTATCGGGAAATAAATCGGCGTGAATAATCCCCGTGGGCAGGGTGTGCGGCCAGTTCTGCTCTAAAAAAGTCAGTTCTTCCGCAATGAAGGCCTGCAATCCGTCGGCGACAGAATTGGCGCGCGCCCCTGCGGCTGCGGCTAATGGCGGCCAGCCCGCCAATGACAGGCTATTCACGCGCGACATGGTAAAATCCGCCCCTGCGATATGAAGCTGCGCCAGCGCGGTGCCCAGAGCAGCACAATGGCGTGGCTGCGGCTGTTTTATCCAGACACCATCGAGAAATGTGACAATGCAGGCCGGGCGTCCGCTTAATATGCCCAGCGCCTCACCGGCGCGGTTGCGCACGGGAAGCGGGCAGTTGAGACCCTTTGCCGCCAGATGTTGCATGAGCTGGATGAAAAAGGGCAGGTCTTCGGCATTGGTGCGTTTTTCATAAAGGGTAAGAATGAAATGCCCTTTTTCTGTAGAAAGCAGAAAATTGGAATTTTCAACACCTTCCGCTATGCCCTTGCAGGAGAGCAATGCGCCTAAATCATAGCTGCCAAGAAAGCTGAGCAATCCTTCGTCAGTGACTTCCGTATAGACTGCCATTGTGCTCTACCTTGCGATGCTGTGTGTCTGTCCTTTATCGGGCGATATATGGTGATGTCAAACCTGAAAAATGAGATGAAATGTTCGCCACCAGCTCGCTATGGATTGTGTTTACCCTGTTCGGTTCTGTCGGGCAGACCATCCGCAATGCCGCCCAGCGCAGCCTGATTGCTTCTATCGGCACATTGGGCGCGACACAGGTGCGGTTTTTGTTCGGTCTGCCGTTCTCGATCGTATTTTTGGGCATAGTTTATCTGGCGCGCGGCGAGGCTTTGCCCCATATCGGCCTCTTGTGTTTCTGGTGGACAGTGTGCGGCGCGCTGGCGCAGATCCTCGCCACAGCTTTGATGCTGGCGGCGATGCGCGACAAGAGTTTTGTGGTCACCACGGCGCTGATCAAAACAGAAGCCGTGCAGGTGGCCATCTTCAGCCTTGTGGTGCTGCATGAGCAGCTGAAACTTCTGACGATTCTGGCGATTGTATTTGCCACCGCGGGCGTGTTCATTCTGTCCTGGCCCAAAACGCTGGAGCGCCCCGCGCCCCGCGCCATTGTGCTGGGGCTGGTTGCAGGCGGCTTTTTTGGGCTTTCAGCCATTGGCTATCGTGAGGGCATCCGCGCCATTGACGGAACAAATTTTATGCTGGCAGCGTCCACCACGCTGGTTCTGGCGTTGTTTTTGCAATCGGCCTTGCTCGGGCTTTATATGGCTGTGCGGGATCGCGCGTCTTTTGGCATTATATTGAGCCATTGGCGCGGATCGATGCTGGCCGGTTGTGTCGGCGCATTGGCCTCCGAATTCTGGTTTCTGGCCTTTTCGCTGGCCAGCGCGGCATCCGTGCGCACGCTGGCGCTGATTGAAATGCTGTTCGCGCTGGGTATTTCCAAGCTCTATTTCCGCCAGCCCACCAGCCGGCGCGAAATTTTTGGCATGGCGCTGGTGGCGGTCGGCGTGGTGATGATTGTGCAGGCCTAATCGGCCAGGCGCAATTCACGCGGCAGGGGGAAGAACACATTTTCATTTGCAGTGGAGACCGTCTCGACCGAAACGGTGAAGCGTGCGGCAAATGCGTCGATAATTTCCTCGACCAGAATTTCGGGGGCGGAGGCACCGGCGGTGATGGCGAGGGATGAGATCTGCCCGAACTGCGCCCAGTCAATATCGGCGGCGCGCAGCACAAGCTGGCTCACAGGGCAACCGGCGCGCTCGGCCACCTCTTTGAGGCGTTGCGAATTTGAGGAATTGGGTGAGCCAACCACAATCAGCGCATCCACCACCGGTG
Source organism: Beijerinckiaceae bacterium (assembly GCA_036723545.1). Taxonomy (GTDB): domain Bacteria; phylum Pseudomonadota; class Alphaproteobacteria; order Rhizobiales; family Beijerinckiaceae; genus JANXSV01. The sequence continues at coordinate 511 of DAIMHB010000408.1, read as the reverse complement.
CAACACGTTTCACAGCCTCCTGCCGGTTGGTGGTGGCATAGCAGATGTCCTCTTTATGCGGCCCGACAATATTGGGAAAGCGGGTGGTCAGCGCGGTCACAATCTCATGGGTATCATCCACCGAAAGCGTCGTCTGGGTGACATAGGCAAGGGATTGCGCAAGGCTGTCGGGCAGTTTTTGCACATCATCCAATGTTTCGATGAGAATGACGGCGCCTTCCGGCAGCTGGCCCATTGTGCCCACCACTTCGGGATGGCCGCGATGACCAATCAGCACCACCAGGCGCCCGCGCTTGTGATGCACCTCGGCCTCGCGGTGCACTTTGGTCACCAGCGGGCAGGTGGCATCAATGGCGAAAAATTGACGGGCTTTCGCGGCTTCCGGCACAGATTTAGGCACACCATGCGCCGAGAAAATCACCGGTGCGGTTGTGTCGGGAATTTCGGACAGGCGGTCGATGAAAACCGCCCCTTTGGCCCGCAGACCCTCGACAACATATTTATTGTGCAC
>DAIMHB010000407.1:0-2488 GCA_036723545.1 Beijerinckiaceae bacterium | reverse complement strand
CGGTTATACACCGTCACCTCATGCCCTGCCTTGGCCAGATGTCCAGCCATCGGATAGCCCATAACGCCAAGACCTAAAAATGCAACTTTTGCCATTGTTCACCCTATTCTATTTCAAAATCGAAATATTTTGCCCGGATGCGGGCGAATGTGCCGTCATTATGAATTTGCTGCAAGGCTCCATTGACCGCTTCTTTCAGATCGGGGTCGGTTTTGCGCAGGCCAACACCTATTCCCCCGCCGAAATAGGCCGGATCATGGCCCGCACTGCCAACAATGCGGCAGCAATCGCCTTCTTTGCGGGTTTTTAGAAAATCGCCAATGGCATCGCGGTCGCCCAGCACAAGGTCGATCCTGTTGCTGCCGAGATCCAGAATGGCCTCCTCCAATGTGGCATAGGGGTGGAATTCCGATTGCTTATAGACATCGGTCAGATAGGCCTCATGTGCGCCGCCCGCTTCCGCGCCAATGCGTTTGCCTGCCAGCGCCTCGGGGCTTGTGTCGGGAATGGCCGCTTCCCTCTGGGCCAGAAAGGCCGAGGGCATATTGACATAAGCATCGGAAAAATCGATTTTTTCACGCCGCTGATCCGTCATGTCCAGCGCTGACATGATCATGTCATAGTGGCCGAGCAGCAGCCCGGGAATGAGATGATCCCAGTCCTGAATGACAAATTCACACTTGGCCTTCAGCCTGCGGCAGATTTCCATGCCCAGATCAAACTCGAAACCGGCGGCTTCGTTATTGTCAATATAATTGAAGGGCGGGCGCGCACCCTCTGTGGCAATGCGCAGCTGGGTGAATTCCCGCGCGGGCGCGCCATGAATTTGCCCGAGACCCAAAATCAGGGCCAGCATGATGCGGCTGAAATGCGATCTAACAGACAAAATCTATGCAGCCTCGTCGTTTCATATGCCTGTCTGTGCAGGAATTTGTGTCAAAATGCAACTCTGCCATTGTCGCGCCTGTGTTCCGCGATTAACGTCCGAACCATAGCCTTTTATAAAGATGGCACAGCCATATCACAGATTGAAGCCGAGGTTGACCGTGATTTCCCAACAAGATGTTTTGCAGGCGCTGGCGCGTGTTCTCGGGCCGGACCAGAGGCCCCTTTCACAATCCTCCGCGCTGGGCGGTATCACCATCAGCGAGGACAAGGTCTATGTCACCATTGCGGTGGACCCGGCTCAGGCGGCCAAGTTTGAGCCTCTGCGCCGCTCGGCAGAAGGGGCCATCAAATCCATTGCCGGTGTGGGTGCTGTCTATGTGACCCTGACCGCCGAGGCCAAAGGCGGGGCGGCGGCGCCTGCTGCACATTCCCATTCGCACGCGCCCGGCCCGCGCGCGGCAGCCGCCAAGGCGGGTGCGGCCATTCCCGGCGTCAAACAGATTATTGCTGTGGCCTCCGGCAAGGGCGGGGTGGGCAAATCCACCACGGCGGCCAATCTGGCGCTGGGGCTGCAGGCTTTAGGTTTGAGCGTGGGGGTGCTGGATGCTGATATTTATGGCCCCTCGATGCCGCGCCTGTTTGGTCTTTCCGGCAAGCCGGAGGTGCTGGAGGGCCGCATTATGAAGCCGCATGAGGCCTTCGGCCTGAAAATTATGTCCATCGGTTTTCTGGTGGAGGAGGAAACCCCGATGATCTGGCGCGGGCCGATGGTGATGTCCGCCATTACGCAGATGCTGCGTGAGGTGGCATGGGGCGATTTGGATGTACTGGTGGTGGATATGCCGCCCGGCACCGGCGACGCGCAGCTCACAATGGCGCAGGCCGTGCCTCTATCCGGCGCGGTGATTGTCTCCACACCGCAGGACCTGGCGCTGCTGGATGCGCGGCGCGGCATTGCCATGTTCAAGCGGGTGGATGTGCCGATTCTGGGGCTTGTTGAGAATATGAGCTATTTCGTCTGTCCGCACTGCGGCACGCGCTCGGATATTTTCGCGCATGGCGGTGCGCGGCATGAGGCCGAGCGGCTGAATGTGCCGTTTTTGGGCGAGGTGCCGCTGGAAATGGCGATCCGCGAAACGTCGGATTCGGGCAGGCCGCTGGTGGCCACCGCGCCGCAGGGGGCCCATGCGCAAGCCTATATGCGCATAGCCGAGCAGGTGCGCGCCGCGCTGGGACAGGGGACTTTGCGCGCCGCACCGCGCATTGTGATTGAATAATGTCGGTCTGGCGTGAATTTTCACCGCGTAATATTCCCATCGGCGTGCTGGCGGCCTTTGTCGGCTTTGCCAGTTCCTTTGCGGTGATTCTCAAAGGGCTGAATGCGGTGGGGGCCACTCCGGCGCAGGCGGCCTCCGGCCTGATGGTGCTATCCATCGGCATGGGCTTGTGCGGCATTCTCATGAGCTTTCTCACACGTCAGCCGATTTCGGTTGTCTGGTCCACGCCGGGCGGGGCGCTGCTGGCGGCCTCTCCGGCGCTGGCGGGCGGATTTCCGGTGGCGGTGGGGGCCTTTGTGTTCTGTGCGGGGCTGATCATATTG
>DAIMHB010000406.1:0-2498 GCA_036723545.1 Beijerinckiaceae bacterium | reverse complement strand
GTTCATAAAGGCGCTGAATGGCATATTGCGGCTTGATGACCTTGCCGGACTGCCTGAAGCCCAGCGATTTGCGCGCCCGCCAAACATCAATCTGCTTCCACCATGACTCAAGATTGGGCTTGGCCGCCGTATCATTGCGCCACAAGCGCACCATATCCTCCAGCACATGGGCGCAATCGCCGATAATCGCCAGATCGACCTTGACATTCTTATTGATGCTGGAAGGGTCAATATCAATGTGGATTTTCTTGGAATTGGGGGAGAATGCGTCCAGACGGCCGGTGATGCGGTCGTCAAACCGCGCACCGATGCAGATCATCAGGTCACAGTCATGCATGACATTATTCGCCTCATAGGTGCCGTGCATCCCCAGCATCCCCAGCCATTGCTTATCCGAGGCCGGATAAGAGCCCAGCCCCATCAATGTCGAGGTGATGGGAAAGCCGGTCATGCGCACCAGTTCGCGCAGCAGCACCGAGGCATTGGGGCCGGAATTGATAATGCCGCCGCCGGTGTAAAACACCGGCTTTTTCGCCTTGGCCATCAGGTCAATGGCATGTTTAATGGCATTGAGATCGCCCTTGACCTGCGGTTGATAGGTTTTGTGATGCACATTTTTCGGCCCCGTATAGGTGCCGGTGGCAAATTGCACATCCTTGGGAATATCAATCAGCACCGGGCCGGGGCGGCCGGAGCGCGCCACATAAAAGGCCTCATGCAATATGCGCGGCAGGTCGGCAATCGAGCGCACCAGATAATTATGCTTGGTGCAGGAGCGGGTGATGCCGGTGGTGTCACATTCCTGAAAAGCATCCGAGCCGATGAGGTGGGTTGGCACCTGTCCGGTGATGCACACCAGCGGGATCGAATCCATCAAAGCATCGGTGAGCGCGGTGACAGCATTGGTGGCACCGGGGCCGGAGGTGACGAGCAGAACACCCACCTTGCCGGAGGAACGGGCATAGCCCTCTGCCGAATGGCCGGCACCCTGCTCATGACGCACCAGCACATGCTTGACGTAATTCTGCTGGAAAATCGCGTCATAAATCGGCAAAACCGCGCCGCCGGGATAGCCGAAAATCGTATCGACGCCCTGATCCTTCAGAGCGGCAACCACCATTTCCGCTCCGGTCATCTGCTTTGACATTGGACTGTTCCTTAAAAGTTTTGTCTGATCGTTGATGTGTGTTTTGGGCAATAAAAAAGGCCCCGTTCGGGACCTTGGTATGCGCCAGCTGCTGGATCAGGATTAATCCTGCCCACCCACTGACGCGCTTTCTACGAGAATGATCTTTTTCATGGCTCACCAAATTATATGCTTTGACGTTAGCGCAGGAGAACGGGCGGGTCAAGGGGGGATATGCGGCAGAAAATGTGAGTCTTTTGGTTTTGATGCTTACATCTTGCACATGCCCTCCCCCCATCCTTCAACACGCTCAGAATGAGGGGAGAGAAAGCCTAAACTGTCTCCTCATCGTCATTGCAACGAGGCAACATATGAAATGGCCCTTCGGGACAAATGCTTTAATCACCTTCCCAATCCTCCAGCCTCAACCCGTCAACCCGCGTAAATTCACGCATATTATGGGTGATCAGTATCAAAGACCGCGCAAGGGCCTGGCCAGCAATCAGCACATCATAAGGGCCGATCAATGTGCCAGCCTGCGCCAGTTGTGCCCGCAAAGCCCCGGCTGCGCGCGCATCTTCAGGCGTGAACTCCACAATTTCAAAGGGCAAAGCCGCAAGCCGGGCAAGATTCTCATCCCTGCGCTGGCTGCGATAGGCCCCATAAAACAATTCATGCGCAACAATCGACGGAACGCCAAAATCGCTGGGTTGGTACAGTCTGAGATGCGCAATGAAATTCGCTTTGCCTTGTAACAAAGCGATGACGGCATTGGTATCAAACAGAAATTTCATTTGAAATAATCAAGCGCTGGACGGTTTTGCGCTTCAAGAGGTTCATCTGCCGCCCGAATAAAATCTTCATCTACAGGGCCAACCACCTGCACCAGCCAATCCCAATTCTCGACAACAGGTTCCAAAATAACAGATGAGCCGCTGCGGCGAATGCGCACCTCTTTGGTTGAGAAGCGAAATTCCTTAGGCAAACGCAAGGCCTGTGATTTTCCTGACCAGAAAATTTTTGCAATATTCATGGCTGATCTCTGAATAAATATATCTTTTAAATATCTATCACAGCGAAGGCGTTTCCTCAATATTTTTTAGGCGGCACATTCTGTTTCAGTTTCAAAATCATTGAAAAATGCGGATGCAAATGGATATTTTTCAGAATTTTGACAGTTTCATGACAGTAATCCGCCTCGACTTGCGCTCTACAGTCCTATAAATGGATATGAACTCAACAGATCCGCAAAACATCGCCGCCGTTCCCTCCCTCTCAGCGCAGGCTACAGCGCCAGTCAGCCGCCGCATGACCGCCCGCGCCCTGCTGCTGGGCGAGCGCATAGATGCCGAGGATTTGGAGCGTACGGATA
>DAIMHB010000405.1:0-2504 GCA_036723545.1 Beijerinckiaceae bacterium | reverse complement strand
TTCTCCCCGTTGATCCTTCGAGACGGCCTACGGCCTCCTCAGGATGACGGGGAGAGACGGCCTGCGGCCTCCTTAAGGTGACGGGGAGGAGGAACGCTCACAGTGTGTTTCCACCTCAAAACAGCATGCTCTAAATATCCGGTGTCAGCGCCAATGCGGGCTTGTAAAGCCGAGCTTTTTCAATCCGGCCTGTATGTCCGGAATGCCCATAAACAGCTTCCATAACAGGCCGCTGCGGTAATTTTCCATCATCACCACCGCAGGGCCCTGACTGATCGAAAGAAAATGACCCGAAGCCCAGTCGTGCTGCGGGCTGAAGCCATCAACAAAGCCGAATTTACCCCAGATCCTGTCCCCATATTGCGTGCAGAAATGTCGCAGCGCTGCCATCGATTCTTCCGGCGCATAGGGAAAGCTCGACAAAGCCGCCGCCGGACTGATCACACCCAGATCATTGTCCGGTGCATGGGCAGAATAACCTGCGGTGGATTCGCTGGCTGAAAGCCCCCAGCAGTCCGGCCCATAGCCCTTGAACCCATGCGGATTGCGGCAGCAATACTGATAATTGATGCGGGTGTGATGGACATTCTGCTGCCAATAATCGGCATAGGCATCCCTCAGCCCGCGCGGATCAAGACCGCAAAAGGAAAAATGAGCAAAAAACAGCGGCCCGCCACCATCGGGCCCCAGCGGCAGCTCAATGCCCTCAAACTGCCGGCCATTGAGAAAATGCCGCGCTTCGGCATAGCCATCGCGATAGGTGTCAATATCTATGCCATAGCGCGGCGAAGCCGCCGCCAGCACATAAGTGATCAGACATTCGTTCCAACCCCGGATATCATGGTTGAGGGCAAACCCATTGTTCGGGCTCCAGTGCCAGCTTAACACCTTGCGCCCGCCTTGCGTAAACCAGTTCCATTCCGCCTCACTCCACAGATAGGAAATGGTCTGGCGCAGCCGCAGCTCCTGCGCGTCCTCCTGATCGAAATAGGCCCGCGCACATAAAAGCCCCTGAAACAGAAAGGAGGATTCGACCAGATCGGCCCCGTCATCCTTGCGGCTGAAGGGGATGGTGGCACCGGTGGCGCCATTCATGAAATGCGGAAACATGCCGTGATAACAGGTGGCACGCACCAGCACATCCAGCATGGCATTGATCCGCCGGACCGCCGCCGCGCGGGTCACCCAGCCGCGCTCCGCCGCCACGATAATGGCCATAACACCGAAGCCCGTGCCCCCTGTTGTGACCAGATCATCCTGCGGATCACCAGCTATGGCGCAACGATCCCGCGCCATTCCGCTGACAGGGTGGGCCCCGGTCCAGAAATAATCAAATGTCTGGCGCTGCACCCGGTCCAGCAGCTCCGCATCGCTCAAGCTCTGCGCATCGGCAGGGGTAAATGGCAAGACCATAGGCGCTCCAAGAGTCAAAATGTCGAAACCTCAGCTTCTGGCATGAATATTGACATTCATCCGGCGAATTTTATGGCCGATCGGTTTGATCACCGGCCCGCTGCTCGCGGTGATTATTCGGAAGCCGCGCGAAAAAAATCCGTTCTGATTGCGGGAACTGCTGATACTGACGATTCCCATTTCCTGAAAATCCCGTTTGACAAGCGACTGAATGCGATTGCGCGAGACCGGATCCATCATCTCGAACACTTCATTCATCACCACCCATTGCGGCCGCTGCAAAATAACCCGCGCAAAGGCCAGACATTGCTTCTCATCCGCATTGAGAATCCGGTCCCAACGGTCAACCCGGCCAAGCTGGCCCTGTAAGGGCTCAAGACCGACATCCGCCAGCGCCTTGAGAATATGCTCCTCATTATATTCCTCGGCTGAACGCGGATAGGTGATGGCGGACAATAGGGTGCCCGGCGGAATATAGGCGCGGGCGGGCATGAACATCATCAATTTGCGGGCCGGATGATAAATCCGGCCGGTGCCCCAGGGCCAGTGCCCGGCAAAGGCATTGAACAGCAGGGTCTTTTCAGAGCCGATTTCACCTGTAACCAGAATATGCTCGCCTGGATTGAGCTCAATATGATCCTCGCTGAGCGTGATGCTGGTGTCCGGCGCGGCAATGGTCAGCTCGTCAAAACAAATCAGGTTCTTGCTTGTCTCGACATAGGCTATGCCGCTGATATTTTCGCCAATGGCATCCATACGCTGAACAACTTTGCGAAAATCCGCCACCCGCAACAAGGTCGCGCGCCAGTCGGCAATCACCGAAAAATTATCCACAAACCAGCGCAGGGCCTGCTGCACCTGATTGAAGGCACCGACAATCGTCATGAGCTGACCAAGGCTCATTTCACTGTAAAAATAAATCGGCCCGGCCACAATAATGGGGGCCACAATCGTAAACCAGCCATATCCGGCAGTCACCCAGCTCAGGCGCGTCAGGCTGGCCACAACGCCGCGCGAAGCCTTCAGCACCGCATTGAACACCTCCTCAAGCCGCAGTTTTTCATCGGCCTCGCCGGCATAGAGCGTAATTC
>DAIMHB010000404.1:0-2506 GCA_036723545.1 Beijerinckiaceae bacterium | reverse complement strand
GGTGGATCCGGCCTGGCTGCGTTCGCATATTGGTGTGGTGTTGCAGGAGAATATTCTGTTCAACCGCTCAATTCACGACAATATCGCCTTTGCCAATCCAGCCTTGCCACGCGCCCATGTGATGGCGATGGCGCGTCTGGCGGGCGCCGACGAGTTTATTGATAAATTGCCGCAGGGCTATGATACAATGATCGAGGAGCGCGGCGCCAATCTGTCAGGCGGGCAGCGCCAGCGCATTGCCATTGCCCGCGCACTGGCGACCAATCCGCCGATTTTGATTTTTGATGAGGCAACCTCAGCGCTCGATTATGAGAGCGAGCGGATTATCCAGCAAAATATGCGCCAGATTGTGCAAAACCGCACGGTCATCATCATCGCGCATCGCATGGCGGCGGTGCGCCCGTGCCACCGCATCATTGCGATGAACGAAGGCCGTGTCGTGGAAGTTGGCTCTCATGATGAATTGGTGCGAAAGCCAAACGGCCTTTATGCCTATCTCTGGGGCCTGCAAAGCCAGACACAGAGCGGGGCCGCCTGATGAATAAGCCCATTCTTGAGCTCAAAGCCGAAGATATTACGCAAGCCGAAGCGTTAAAAGCCAAGGCCGAGGCTGTGAAAGCCGAAGCAAAGCAGGCCAAACAGCCAAAGCCAAAAGCGCACCCCAAGCGCGCGGCCAGTCCGGACAATGAGTTTCTCGCCCCCGCGCTGGAAATTCTCGAAACGCCGCCCTCGCCTGTATCCATCTGGTTTATATGGATTATCTGCGCCTTTGTGGTGGTGTCCTTAACATGGGCCTATTTTGGCAGGGTTGATATTCTTGCGGTGGCGCAGGGCAAATTCCAGCCCACTGGCCGCGTTAAAGTGATCGAGCCGCTGGAAACCGGCAAGGTTGCTGCAATTCCTGTGGCCAATGGCACACATGTCCATGTCGGTGATGTGCTGGTGCAGCTTGACACCTCAGAAGCCGAGGCCGACCGGCTTGCTGCCAGCACAGGCCTTGCCTCGCTCAAGGCTGAAATCCTGCGCCGCACTGCGGTTCTGGAGGCCGCGCGGGAGGACAATTCCGGCACAGCAAGACAAGTGCCTGTCATTGCATGGCCTGCCGAGGTTCCAGCCCCGCTGCGCCAGCGCGAAGACCGCGTGCTCAAAGCCGATCTGGGCCAGCTCTGGTCGGCGATTGACTCGCTCAAGGCGCAATTCCTGCAAAAGCAAGTCGAGCACGACCGGCTGGCGCAGACCGTTCAGGCGCAGAAAAACCTTGTTGCCACCTTGCAGCAGCGCGTCGATATGCGCCAATCGCTGCTCGGGTTGCAATCGGGAGCAAAATCCGCGGTGCTTGATGCCACCGAGACGCTGCAATATCAGATCACGCAACTGGCGATGCAACAGGGGCAACTGGCTTCGGCACAATCCGGCATAGCCGTGATTGAGCGCGAGATTGACAAAACCCGTCAGGCGTTTTTGTCGGACAATGCGCAAAAGCTGGGCGAGACCGAACGTCAGGTTGAGGATTACGAGCAGCGTCTGGCCAAGGCCGAGGCCAAGCTCGACCATCTGACCTTGCGCGCACCCATCACTGGTATTGTGCAGGCCTCTGTGATCACCAATGTCGGTCAGGTGATTGCCACGGGGCAGGAAGCCATGCGCATTGTGCCGCAGGATTCGGGGCTGGAACTGGAAATCTATGTGCTGAACCGCGACATCGGCTTTATTGCCCAGGGGCAGGAGGCCATAGTCAAAATTGAATCTTTCCCCTTCACCCGCTATGGCACCATCAATGCGCGGGTGGCCCGCATAGCCCATGACGCCATCCCCGAGCCGGATGCGTCGCAGATTGAGGGTGACCCGTCGAAAACCTCGAATGCGGCGCTCTTTGCCGGGGCGCAGCGCACGCAAAATCTGGTGTTTCCAGTAACACTGACCCCCGAGACCAGCACCATCAATGTCGATGGTCTGACCGTGCCCCTCACCTCCGGCATGGCCGCCACCGTCGAAATCAAAACCGGAACCCGCCGCATTCTCGAATATATCTTTTCCCCCGTCATGCAGGTCATGAATGAGGCGGGCAAAGAACGGTGAGAACAGGCGCACAATAGCCGAAATATATCAGATATATAGGGAGCTATGCCATGGACTTTATCCTTGAACAGTTTGAACATGCCGTTTATTCGCGCCAATATGAGGATGCGGGACGGCTGGTTGTCGCAGTGTTACAGCAATTTGATGCCAATTACGGCAATATCGGCCCGCAATTTGCCACACGCACAAGAACCGGCCAGACCGATCCGCAATCTGTTGATGCCGGCGTGATGACCCGGCTGGCGGCGGCGATCACCTGTCTGTTTTCGGACCCGGGTTTTCAGCTCTCGCCTGTCGGCTATCTCCAGCTTCTGCCGATGCAAAGGTGGCTCGCTTCGATTTTTGCCGTGACGCCCTTCCGCCATGCCGACCACATTATTCGCGGCATGAATGCCGAAAAATGGGACAGTCCCAACCTGTCCTATCC
>DAIMHB010000403.1:0-2510 GCA_036723545.1 Beijerinckiaceae bacterium | reverse complement strand
GGGTTGGGGGTCTGGCCGTGGCAGCGCTTCAACAGGGGAAGGCGGCAGCTCTGCACGGCTGGATGTGAATGAGTTTTTCTCATATGCCAGGGCTTGCGGAAAAATGCGGGGCAGAAGGTGCGGATGCGACTGAGAATGCAGCTCGCCGGGCGCGCAGATGAAAAAACCGCCTTCCGCGAGGCAAGATGTCAGTTTTTTCAATGCGTTCTGAATCGAAAACTCATCCAGATAAACAAATACATTGCGGCAAAGAATAATGTCTGCATCGCTCATGCCCTGCTTGAATGAAGGGTAAGGGTCGCCCACCATATCCAGTTGTTCAAATCTGACCCTTTGCCGGACTTTGTCCATCAACCGGAATGTACCATCCTCAGGCGTGAAATACCGTTGCATAAAATGGGGCGAGCACCCGCGGAACGACCATTTGCGGTAGAGCGCCTGGCGCGCCATGTTCAAGGCGCTGCTGCTGATGTCCGATCCCAATATGTCTATTTTCCAGCGGGCAATGTCCGGCACTGTTTCTTCTGCCAGAATGCTCAATGTGTAAGGTTCCTCACCTGTTGAGCAGCCAACACTCCATATATTCAGTTTTTTTTCTGCGGCGCGCTGCCTGACCCGCTCCGGGATGAGATGCGTGCGCAGGACATTCATCAGGCCGGGATCGCGCAGAAAATACGTTTCCTGTGAGGTCAGGAGGTGGCTGAGAAATATGCGCTCTGCCGCCAGATGTTCAGGGTGTTGCAGCCATTGGAGATAGGCCGCCACAGACACCAGCTCAAGCTGGCTGCATCGCTCGCTGATTTTATCTGCGAGCTGGCTGGTTGAAAAATCATGATATTTTATACCCGCAAACATGCAGATCTGGCGGGCGATTTCTGGTGTGAATGCGAGATGATTCATGATGAATGGGCCCGCTGTGTTCATAACGCCGAACAGCCTGATCATGCGCCTTGTGACGGTGTTGTGCCAAGTCTTTTTTGTGTTGGTTCGTTTAGGCCATGCGCCGCGCATGACCGGCACGGCGGCACGCATGAGGATATGAGTGGACTTCACCCATTTGCAGGCCTATGATGGATATATTGCCTGTGATTGTGAAAACGGTCATTTATTTGATGTTTAAACTTTTGTTTTTTCGTTCAGATTTCACACGTTATGCTTTGGCCGTTGAAGCTGTCGAGCGTATTGTATGGCTCCCTGCTTTATCTGCGCTGGACAATGTGCCCCGCTGGTTTGTTGGCCTGCTGAACCTTAAGGGTGAAAGTGTGCCGGTGATCGATTTTTCAGTATTTATGCTACATGAGGCGAGGCCATATTCACCGACGCAGCAACTGATTATCCTGCGGGACACACATCGGCGCGCCGCCATCATTGTCGATGAGGTGGATGATCTTAAATCCTGGTCCGGCCAGATCTTGCCATTGCCGGTTGATCGGCGGGAACATTCGGGCGCCCCGACAGCGCCAGAGCAGAACCAACAGGGCCAGTCCACGCCGGATATTCTGTTGGGCGAGGTGCGGCAGGATGACGAAATGGTCATGCTGGTCAATCCGGCGGCTGTGCTGGATGCGCCGCATCACTGGCCGTTTCAGCAACAGGCTGTGGCCAGACGTGATCAGGCCGTTTCCACTCTGAACACGCCGGTGTTTGATGCGCGCCGTCATCAGCTTGCCGATGAACTCATAAGCGAGGATCAGCGGAACCATGTGCAATTTGTGGTTATTTCCATTCCGAACAGGCGATATGCCATCAGCATGGCGCAGATTGTGGAGTTCAGCCCGCAAAAACCCTGTTCATTCTTGCCGGGGTGTCATGCCAGCATTGCGGGAAGCATGAACCTTCGCGGCGAAATTATTCTCGTTGTTGATATTAATATTCTGCTGGGGCTTGAGCCGTCACCCGAATCCTCACACATCATTATTGTGCAGCATGGTCTCCACAAACTTGCATTGCTGATCCGGTCGGTTGAACGGCTGGTCAGTGTGCCGGATGTGGCCCTTGCTGAATTGCAGGACCATGAAAACCAGCACCCGCTGAGCAAAAGTCTGATACGCGACGGCGGTGATCTGGTGACAATTTTAAATCTGGATGCGCTTGTTTCATTGTGCGGACGTTTTGAAAGAGCATAGGCACCCAAACATTTAAGGGGGCGATCATGTTGTTATTTTTCAATAAGTTGCGTTGGCGGCTGATGCTGAGCTATCTCATGCCGATACTGATGATGATGGCCATTATTTCCTATGCGCAGTCCCGTTTGACCACAGCCGTGGAACGGTCAGATGAACTGAATGCAACGGCAAGTTTAACGCCGGATATTCTGATCATTGGTGACAGTTGTGTGCGGATGCAGCGCGCGGCCTATGCCTATGTGCTGACCAATGGCAACCAGAACAGCGATCAGGACTATCCGAAGGCGGTTTACGAGGAAAGCCGCAATACAGTCTATGAAAAACTGGATGAAATCGCCCATGTGGACAACATAGGCCGCCTGGCGGACGGGGCGCGCAATTTAA
>DAIMHB010000402.1:0-2513 GCA_036723545.1 Beijerinckiaceae bacterium | reverse complement strand
CGCCAAGCTGGAAGCCGAAAGCCTGAACGAAACCAACACTATGGAACTGCGGGTGTTTGCCAATGAGGCCACGCGTCAGGCTGTGCTGGTGGCCAAGCTCGACAATCTGGGCAAGGGTGCCTCGGGCGCGGCGGTGCAGAATATGAAGCTGATGCTGGGGCTTTAATGCCGCCCATTCTTGACAAACCTTGCGCGTCATGTGTTTTTCGCGCAAGGAAATGATCTCTCAACAAGAAAAGTCTTAAATCTATGTCGCTCTTAAAATCGGTTTATCGTTCGCATACCTGTGCGCAGCTGAATGAAGCCCTCATCGGGCAAGAGGTGCGCCTTTCAGGCTGGTGCCATCGTATCCGTGATCACGGCGGCCTGCTGTTCATTGATCTGCGGGATCATTATGGCCTGACCCAATGTGTGGCGGACCCCGATTCTCCGGCCTTTACGGATGTGGAAAAGTTCCGCGCTGAATGGGTGGTGCAGATCACCGGTGTGGTGCGCGCCCGTCCTGCAGGCACTGAAAACCCCAATCTTCCCACAGGCTTGGTCGAGATTTTTATCTCCCATGTTGAGGTGTTGGGGGCAGCTGCCGAATTGCCGCTGCCCGTATTTGGCGATGTTGATTATCCCGAAGAAACCCGCCTGAAATATCGTTTTCTTGATTTGCGCCGCGAGCGCCTGCACAACAACATCATGCTGCGCGGCAAGGTGATCTCCTCCATGCGTAACCGCATGATGGCGCAGGGCTTTAACGAATTCCAGACCCCCATCCTGACCGCCTCAAGCCCTGAGGGCGCGCGCGACTTTCTCGTGCCAAGCCGCATTCATCCCGGCACATTTTATGCGCTGCCCCAAGCGCCGCAGCAATATAAGCAGCTGCTGATGATGGCGGGTTTTGACCGCTATTTCCAGATTGCACCATGCTTCCGCGATGAAGACCCGCGCGCCGACCGCCTGCCGGGTGAATTTTACCAGCTTGATTTAGAGATGAGCTTTGTCGAGCAGGAGGATATTTTCCGCACCGTCGAGCCGGTGATTACCGGCATTTTCGAGGAATTTGGCAAGGGCAAGCGCGTCACCAAAAACTGGCCGCGCATTCCTTATGCCGAAAGCATCCGCAAATATGGCTCCGACAAGCCGGATCTGCGCAATCCGATTGAAATGCAGGATGTCTCCGAACATTTCCGTGGCTCGAACTTCAAAGTTTTCGCGCGGATGCTGGAGACGGAGAAAAATCAGGTTTGGGCCATTCCTGCGCCCACCGGCGGCCAACGCACCTTCTGCGACCGCATGAACAGCTTTGCCCAATCTGAAGGCCAGCCGGGCTTGGGCTATATTTTCTGGCGTGAGGATGGCGCCGCAGGCCCCATCGCCAACAACATTGGCCCAGAGCGGGCCGAGGCCATTCGGGTTCAGCTTGGCCTTAAAGCGGGCGACGCGGCTTTCTTTGTGGCGGGTGACCCCGCTGTATTTGCCAAATTTGCCGGCATTGCCCGCACCAAGGTGGGCGAGGAACTGAAATTGATCGACGAAGACCAGTTTGCGCTGGCCTGGATTGTCGATTTCCCGATGTTTGAATGGAATGAGGACGAGAAAAAGGTCGATTTCTCGCATAATCCCTTCTCCATGCCGCAGGGCGGGCTGGAGGCGCTGGAAAACCAAGATCCCGTCACCATCAAAGCCTTTCAATATGACATTGCCTGCAACGGGTTCGAGATTGCCTCAGGCGGCATCCGCAACCACAAGCCGCAGGCCATGGTCAAAGCCTTTGAAATTGCGGGCTATTCCGAACAGACCGTGATTGACCGTTTCGGCGGTATGTATCGTGCCTTCCAATATGGCGCACCGCCGCATGGCGGCATGGCGGCCGGTGTGGATCGCATCATCATGTTGCTGGCAGGCGAGCAGAACCTGCGCGAGGTGGCGCTGTTCCCGATGAACCAGCGCGCCGAAGACCTGCTGATGGGCGCTCCGACTGAGGCCACGCCGAAGCAACTGCGTGAGCTCAGCCTGCGGGTCAACCTTGCCCCAGCGAAATAAGGAATAAGCCATGAGTGAAGATGTCCGTCCTATTCGCATCGGTATGGTGGGTGGCGGTGAGGGCGCTTTTATTGGCGCCGTGCACCGCATCGCCATGCGGCTGGATGGGCATTATCAGCTTGTGGCAGGGGCCTTGTCCTCCACGCCGGAAAAAAGCCAACGTTCCGGTTCGGCTCTCGGGCTTGACCCCAAGCGCATCTATGGCTCCTATGAGGACATGGCCAAGCGTGAGTCTCGCCGCAAGGACGGCATCGAGGCCGTGGCCATAGTCACGCCCAACCATATGCACGTGGCTCCGGCTCTGGCCTTTCTCAAAGCGGGCATTCATGTCATTTGCGATAAGCCTCTGGCGCTCAGCCTTAAGGATGGTCTGAGACTCAAGCAGGCTGTGGCGCAATCGGGCAAGATTTTTGCTCTCACCCACAATTACACCGGCTATCCGCTGGTGCGCCAAGCCCGCGAGATGGTGGCTGCCGGCG
>DAIMHB010000401.1:0-2520 GCA_036723545.1 Beijerinckiaceae bacterium | reverse complement strand
GGTGTGGGCTGCGGATGTGTCGGGGCAGGCACCTGTCGCCGCGCCACCTCCTAAGCTACAAGCCAAGCCGATCCAGCTCGCGCTGAATGATACGGGCTCAATGTCGGATGCGGGCATATTACCGGTTCAGACGCGAGCAGATTTGCGCCAAATAGACCGCCAGTCGCCTTACACTTCGTCTTTGATCACCAGTAAGGATGAGGCGGAGAAGCTGGCAGCTGGTGAGAATGACTATTTTGGTCGAAATTCTGAATGCGCGTCGCTGACGCATTATTTTGCGCCTCAGTTGCCGCAAGCCTCCGTATGGCGCAGAGGAGATCTTGTGCAGGGCAATATGGATATTCCGCCCGGCACACCGATTGCGACATTTAATTTCTATGGACAGGCTGGCACCAATGGCTATGGCCCGCCCGCAAAGCTAGGGGGTGTGAGCGGGGAAAGCCATACCGGCATTTACCTTGGCCAGGATGAAAACGGTGTTTCGATTTTGCATCAATTTTCGGGCGAGTATGGCGCGCCTGAGGTCATTACTATTCCTTGGGATAAATGGGGTAATAATTCCAAAGAGGCAGGCAGCCGCTATTACACGATTGACTATGCTGGGCGACGTAAATAAATATTGATCATGAGAATATTCATAGCCTTTTTTGGTGTTGTTTTGACGCTGCTCTCCTGCTCTTTGGCATGGGCAGAGGACAGGGTGTCATGCCCGACCAATAGCCCTTATGTGATGATTGAAGCAGGGCTGCGGCATGTTGATAAAGATGGTTATGCTTTTCCTTTCGGTCTTCGCCCTGATACGAGCGCGGGTGTGGAAGGGGCTGATCTCACAGAATTTGATGGGTTGCTGGACGAAAAGCAACCAATCATTTTACATTGTTATCCAAATAAGCATGATTCTCGGAAGAAAATCAATGAGGTGGATATCATTTTGCCACCGACCATTTCGCGCTGTGTGCAGCGTGATTTTAAAACTCCGATGGTGTGTAAGTCGGGATCGGACGCCTGTCCTCCTGCTGAAGGGGCATATATTATCGCACAAGACAATGGCCAGAGTGTCCTGCTTGCGCCGGTTAAGGAAAAATCTGGCGTGTTGCGCTGGCGTGATCTTGATAAGCGCGGCTTGGGTAAAAAGCTGATCGCGCATTGTATTCAGAGATCTTATACAGATAAGAAAGAAGAATATGTGCCTTTAGAACTTGCGTCTGACCTGAAAGAATGCATTCTCACGCGCCCGCGTATTAACCGTAAATATCCACTGAATAGCGGCTTGCGACATTTTATTTGTACAGCAACACCAGAGGTATATGATGATTTTTGGCCAAATCTGTGACGGGGCAAGGGCGTTGTGATGCGGGCGTGATTATGGCCCGCAGCTGGAGAAAGTCGGCTTTACGCCCATCGTTGATGAGCAGGGCACCAATGGTTTGAATGCAACCTACCCACCGCCCGAGTATATGCCGCAAAAAGGTGATGTCGCGGTGATGAATCCAGCACGTACGAGCAGAATTCCTGCAGGGCATATTGCTATTTATAATGGTGATCAATGGGTATCGGATTATGTTCAAAAGCCGCTATATGGAATATATCCGGGGAGTGTTTATGGAAAAGATCGCCCATCTTATAAGATTTATCGGATGTCTCCGTGATATTTAGGCGGCATATTGAAAGATATGCCACTGAAGGGGTAAATATCATAAGGCTGGGCGGGGAGACATTTGAACCCATCCAGCCGCCAGCCTTTTGGTGTTTTGATCATGCGGTAAAGGGCAAGATGCATATTGGCGATGGTGATCTCGGGGCCGCGCTGCTGTATTACTTTATAAAAATTGAAAGGGCTAGAGTCTGTGCATGGAATTGGCCTACCTGGAAACCCGCATTCCGGTTCAGCATAATGATTGGGGCAGTTTTTGGTTTTTGGGCGTATGGGCGTGGTTTTCAGGCTGGTGATCATGTCTGCTGTGAGATAAGTGAGCGGGTCAATATTTTCATTGAAAAATGTAATTCCGTCAGAACCATGTACCTCTATCCAATCATTGCTTTTATAAAGGAAAAGGTCTTCATTTTTAATGAGATTTTCCAGAAATATTTCTGCCTCAGTATATGCAGGGTGAAAGCCTTGTTTTTTAAGCTGCGCTTCGGCGATTGTTCCAGGCTTCCAGTCATTGGCCGAGGAGGGCGCAGTTGGTTCTGCCGCATGGATAGGCGCTGTTGCGAGAAAGATGGTCAGCATCCAGAGCGCGGCGATGAGCGGACAGCGTATCATGATTGATCCTGAGAATATTTAGGTTAAAATTTTCGGACTTGGTGCGGAGATTGTCAATGATTGGGTCTCCCGCAATGTGATTATTCGATCAAATTTCGGCACAGCTTAAGGCGTAGCGGGTTTCTCTCATCTCGATGAAGAGAGAGGGGAAGATGCGATGGTGATGCGCATGGCGCAACGCCCGATGCGCGGTGCTGAATGGAGCGTCTCATGATAGATTTAGAAACACGCATTTTGCAGTTGCGGCATAAACA
>DAIMHB010000400.1:0-2526 GCA_036723545.1 Beijerinckiaceae bacterium | reverse complement strand
CGTTTTAACGGAACAATCGCCCGCGTCGGCCTGAGCTATAAATTCTAATATAGCCCGTGAATATTATGGACAAGCCCGGCAAATTGCCGGGCTTTTTCGTTAAATCTCCGCAGGACTGGCGTTTTTAACCAACAACGATCCAGTGCTATCCATTTCCCTCAATATTCGCCCCATATAACCTTCAAAAATTTTACTCTATGCCCAGCATGAATATCATTTTTCAGAACAATCAGCAGCAAACATGCCCGATTCAACTGTGGTGAAGGCCGGAAGATTATTCTGAAAACCGATAGCCTATGCCAGATTCAGTGCGGATGAGTTTGGGATTATTGGCATCTTTTTCTATTTTTGCCCGGAGCTGGCCGATAAACACCCGCAGATATTGCGTATCATTCTTATGAGCCGGCCCCCAGATGGCGGTGAGCACCTGACTATGCAAAAGCACGCGCCCAGCGTTTCGAACCAGCAGACACAACAAATCATATTCGCGCGGGGTCAGCTTTATCGGGACCTGATTACGGCTGACAAGCCGGCGTCCCATATCAATCACCAGATCATCAAACTCGAATACAGATTGAGCTGACTGGGAGACATGATGGCGCAAGGCGGTTCGCATCCGCGCCAGCAGCTCGCCAATGGCAAAGGGTTTTTCGACATAATCATCCGCTCCCAGATCCAGAGCGGCAATTTTTTCGGCCTCGCGGTCTCTGGCCGACAGAATAATGATGGGCACAGCGGTAAAAACGCGCGCCTTCGCCAGCACATCCTTGCCATCCATATCAGGCAAACCCAAGTCCAGCAGGATAATATCCGGTGCGGCATTGGCCATCAGTCGCAAGGCCTCTGCACCGGTTGCCGCGCTGAGCACATGGTAATCAGACGCCTCCAGAGCCGGATGCAAAAACCGGAATATCTGTGGTTCGTCATCAACAACAAGCACGCGCAACGCTGTCATACCATATCCTTCACGCGCGCTTTATCGGTGGCAACAGGCATTTGCAACACGATGCGGGTTCCGCGACGCTTGATTGCCGGACTTTCGGCCCATATTTTTCCACCCATAGCTTCAACAAGTCCACGGCAAATGGACAATCCCAGTCCTGTTCCAGCCTTACGGCCATCAATTTTACCGCCCTGATAAAATTTTTCAAAGATGCGTTCAAGCTCGCCCTGTTTGACGCCAATGCCTTCATCCGTCACCGATATGATGACAGAGGCCGCCTGCTGGCGGGCATGAAGCGTAATGCGCCCATCGCCGCCATATTTCTGCGCATTGTCGATCAGATTGAACAGAACCTGCTCCAGCAAATGCGCATCACCACGGATAAAGGGCAACTGAGCCGCAACACTCACATGCACCGACTGATGCGGAAACACCTTCGCGGCGCGCTCAACCGCCATATTCACGAGGTCAGCCACATCCACCAACTCGCGTTTGGGCTTGAGGGCGCCCGCTTCAATACGCGACATATCCAACAGATTGGCAATAAACCGGGTCAGACGATTGGCCTCTTCCTCAATCGAGGCCAGAAGATCGGCCCGCTGCGCCGATGTGATCGCATCGCCAAATTGCTGCAAGGTGGTCACCGCACCAGTGATGGAGGCCAGAGGCGTGCGAAGGTCATGCGACAATGAGGACAAAAGCACGGTGCGCAGTTTTTCATTTTCTTCCAGCGCGGCGGTGCGCATGGAGTCCTTCACCAGCATGGCGCGGTCAGCGGCAATGGCGGTCTGCTCCAAAATCAAATTCAGGGTGCGCTCATCGGCCGGCGAAACCGGAGCCGTCATCTGCGAGGGCTCAAAGCCGCACACACCCACAACGCCGCGTGTTGTCACCAAAGGCCGAAACTGGAAGCGGACATTGGGCAATGTGCCGGTTTTCCAACCCGCCGCCTCGCTTTTGTCAAAGGCCCAGCGTGCGGCGCTGATTTCACCGGCGGTCAGCGGGTCAATCGGCGGCCAGGCGGTGCGCAGGGTCAGTTCATCCGCCTCGGGCATCAATATTGTCACACTGCGGGCCCGAAGCGCTTTTTGCGCATAGACGGTTGCGGCCTCAAGAATCTGATCCAGTTCCACCGCGCCGGACAAGCGACGGGACAGCTCGAATAAGGATTGTGTGGTCTGGGCATTTTCGCGCGCAATGCGCGCCTGATCCCGCGCGCGCCCCGCCAGCCAGCCGGTCATGATCGCCACAATCAGAAATATAATGAGTGCAAAAAATTCCTGCGGCTCCGCAATGGTAAATGTATAAATCGGCGGAATAAAGAAAAAATCATAGGTCAGAAAGGACAGAACAGCGGCCAGAATCGACGAGCGAATGCCAAATTGCACGGCGCAATAAAGCACTGCGGTGAGAAAAATCATCGACAGATTGGGAAGCCGCAAATTCTGGTTCAGCACCCAGCCAATGAGTCCGGCCACAGCCACAGACAAAGGCGCCACAGCCATATCCAGCCCCAGATGAAGCCATGCCCGTCTGAACATCCGTGTGGCACGGTCTGTTATTTTGCTTTTTTCATGGATGAC
>DAIMHB010000399.1:0-2533 GCA_036723545.1 Beijerinckiaceae bacterium | reverse complement strand
GCCATAAAGCTCCATGCGGCCAGCAGCCCGCCCGCTATGCCCAGACTGCCGCCCAGCGCAAATGCGGTGCGCCGGCCAAACAGGCCGTCGAGCAATGACGCCGGAAAGCTGGCAACCATGCTCCCCAGCAGCCAGAGCGCATAGGGCACGCCCGCCCAGCCCGCTTGTGGTGCCAGAATCCGCGCAGCCGTCGGCAAAGCCACCAGAATGAGTGTTTGGGTCAGAAGCGACAGACCAAATCCGGCGGCCAGCCGCATATTATCCTGAGGTGCAATAGAGGGATCTGCCGATAATGGCCCGCATTCACAGGCGAGCTGTCCGGCATGGCTGAATGTGGTCATGGCGCAAGATCATCATCCGATAAGACACGCACCGCCGCCCCTTCCATATCTTCATATTGACCGGACTTCATGGACCAGACAAATCCACCCAGCCCCAGCAGTCCAAGCCCGAGAGCCATAGGCACAAGATAGAGCAGGATGGTCATCAGTTTGTCCTCAAAGAGCGCAGAGGGCTTTGAGCCCGCAAAGCATTGACCGTCACCAGAACCGATGAGCCGGACATGGCCAGAGCCGCAATCAGCGGGGTCACATAACCGGTCATCGCCAAGGGCAAGGCTATAACATTATAGATGATGCTGAAACTTAAATTTTCGATCATCAAGCGCTTGGCCCGTCTGGCCAGCCGTAAGCCGCTGACAATGGGGGCAAGCTGGTCGCCCATAAACACTGCATCGGCGCAGGCCTGCGCCAGATCCGCCGCTGTCACCGGCGAGATTGAGGCCGTGGCCGCCGCCAGTGCCGGCGCATCAT
Source organism: Beijerinckiaceae bacterium (assembly GCA_036723545.1). Lineage (GTDB taxonomy): Bacteria > Pseudomonadota > Alphaproteobacteria > Rhizobiales > Beijerinckiaceae > JANXSV01. The sequence continues at coordinate 1,721 of DAIMHB010000399.1, read as the reverse complement.
TGAGGCCATCGCCAACCATCAGCACCCTATGGCCCTGCGCCTGCAAGGCCGTCAGAACGGCGGTTTTTTCGGCAGGCTTGACGCCCGCCTGCCATTGCGTGACGCCCAGCTGCGCCGCAATCGGGGCGACAGCCTCGGCCCTGTCACCGGACAGAATACCGATCTTATAGCCCTGCGCCTGCAAGGCCCGCAGCGTGGTGACCGCGTCATGGCGCAGATTTTGCTCTATATGCAAAATGGCGCTGCGTGCCCCCGCCTGCACCGCCAGAACCGAATTTCTATCGGGCAGACCGGCATCGGCCAGTCCGCAAAAGGTCGGCGACCCGAGCCGGACGGTCTGCCCGTCCACAAGCGTCTGCACGCCAGAACCGGAGATTTCCTCCACATCATCAAAAGGCACAACCGATGCGCCTGCCCGCGCCAGTGCTTTGGCCAGCGGGTGGTGACTGCTCTGGGCAAGGCGAAGCGCCAGCGCAAACAGATCATCCGGCACCTCGGCACGATTGGCAATGTCGGGGTCCGGCAAGGTCAATGTGCCCGTTTTGTCAAAGACAATCATATCAATATCGGCAAATCGCTCGATGGCGTCGCCCGCATTGAGCAGCAGACCGGCCCGGAACAATGCGCCGCTCGCCGCCACCTGCACCGCAGGCACCGCCAGCGCCAGCGCACAGGGGCAGGTGATGATCAGCACCGTAATCGCGGCAAGGATTGAATCATGCAAGCTTGCCCCGCGCGCCAGCCAGCACAGCGCGGTGACAAGGGCCGTGAGATGCACAAACGGCGCATAATAGCGCGCCACCTTGTCGGCAAGGCGCATGGTTTTCGCCTTGGCCATCATGGCATTGTTCATCAGCCGCTCAACCTCGCCCAGCAGCGTATGGTCACCCGCAGCGCTGACCCGCACCGTCAGCTGGCCGGAAAAATTCATCGCTCCGGCATAAAGCTCATCGCCCACCGCTACGGGGCGATGACGCGTTTCACCGGTGACAAGGCTCTCATCCACCTCACTGGCACCAGTGAGCACAAGGCCATCCGCCGGAATCCGCTCGCCGGGCCGCACAATCACCAGATCATCCCGCGTCAATGCGCCAGCGGGCACAAGGGTGAGGCTGCCATCCGCCTCCTGACGGCTGGCCAGCGGCACCCGCAGCGAGGCCAGATTGCCGGCAATTTCCCGTGTTTTGCGGCGCATGGCGTGATCCAGCGTGCGCCCCAGCAGCAAAAAGGTCAGCAGCATCACCGCTGAGTCAAAATAGGCATGGTCGGCATGATGCGCCGTCTCATATACCGACATCAGCAAGGCCAGCACAATGCCGATGGAAATCGGCACATCCATATTCAGGCTGCGGGCGCGAAGGGCGCGCAATGCGCTCAGAAAAAACGGCTGACCGGCAAAGGCGGCCACCGGCAGCGCAATCAGCGCGGAAAGCCAGTGAAAGAAATCCCGCGTCTCGGTGCTCATGATGCTGGCATCACCCGCCCATATGGAGACCGACAACAGCATGATATTCATGGCGCCAAAGGCCGCGACGGCGAGGCAGAGCAGCAGCCATTTCATCTGGCGCGCTTCCTCGCTTTCCACCGAACTGGCATTGAAGGGATAGGCGCGATAGCCGATCTTTTTCAATTCAGCGATGAAGCGCGCCGGATCAATACGGCCAAAGCTCCATTCCACATGCAGGCGGCGGTTGGTATAATTGATCCTGGCCTGTTCGACG
>DAIMHB010000398.1:0-2539 GCA_036723545.1 Beijerinckiaceae bacterium | reverse complement strand
ATGTGTGGGCGGGGCGCAGGGTTCAGCCCCTCATGAACCAGCATTTTCACTCCAAAATCTAAAATATATTTTTATTCAATATTTCAATAAATTAGATTGATTTTTGAATATTTTACACATGATTTTTTGTAAGTTTTTGCATTTATTGTGTTTCAGCACTTGCCGCGTCGGCCATGCTCTGTTAGTCAGACGTTCATCGGGGTATGGCGCAGTCTGGTAGCGCGATAGTTTTGGGTACTATAGGCCGTTGGTTCGAATCCAGCTACCCCGACCACTTCTTGCTTCTGGCAAGGTTGCCGTGATCTTTCAAACGGGTTGTTGAAATGAGTGCACGCATTTATTCTCCCTCAAAAACCGCAACACAGTCTGGTGCTTCAAAATCCAAGCGCTGGCTGTTGGAATATGAGGCGGCTTCGCCGCGCACGGCTGATCCGCTGATGGGCTGGACCTCCTCTTCGGATATGCTGTCGCAGGTCAAGCTGTGGTTTGAAACAAAAGACGAGGCCGTGGCCTATGCCAGAGCCAAAGGGCTGGCTTTCCGCGTGGAGGAGCCCAAGCAGCCCGTGCGCAAAGGCATGTCCTATACCGATAATTTTCGTCATAACCGCATCGGCACCTGGACACATTAAGGCTATGGTGCCGTTCATATCTGCCATTCTGGCCTCGTAGCTCAGCTGGATAGAGCAGCCGCCTTCTAAGCGGCAGGTCGCAGGTTCGAGACCTGCCGAGGTCACCAATATCCATGGCAGGATTGCATGATTAAATCAGCCTTAAATGGTGATTTTATAGCCCCCATATTTCACTGGGCAGAGGGTTCGCACCGCAGAGCTTTGACTCTGCTGGCCTTTGTGGCCCTGCTGATGTTTCTGCCCGGATTTTTCACGCTTCAGCCGATGGATCGGGATGAGCCGCGTTTTGCCCAGGCCAGCAAGCAGATGCTGGAAACCGGTGATTTTGTGTCCATCCGTTTTCAGGATGAAGCCCGCAATAAAAAGCCGGTCGGCATTTATTGGTTGCAGGCCGCTTCCGTTGCGCTTGCCGAAGCGGCCGGTGTGCCGCAGGCGCGTCAACATATCTGGCTTTATCGGTTGCCTTCGCTTTTGGCGGCCATATCCGCAACCTGTCTGACCTATTGGGCGGCTCTGGCTATTACAGACCGGCGAAGGGCCCTTATTGCAGGTCTGCTGATGGCCTCCTGCTTACTGCTGGGTGTGGAGGCCCGCCTTGCCAAAACAGATGCTGTGCTGACCGCGACAGTCATTGCCTGTTCGGGTGTTGTGATGCGGCTTTATCTGAGCCGCACTTTAAGTTTAAGCCAGATTTTGCTGTTCTGGGTATCGCTCGCCATTGGCATATTGATCAAAGGCCCGCTGACCCCCTTGATTATAGGTCTGTCTGTGGCTGTTTTGTCCTACAGGGAGCGGTCAGTGCGGTGGCTGCGGCCCTTGCGCGGTGGACTGGGTCTGGCTTTATGCCTTGCGGTGGTTTCGCCCTGGTTTGTGTTGATCGGACTGAAAACCCATGGCGCTTTTTTCAGCCAGTCGATTGAGCAGGATATGCTGGGCAAAGTCGCGCAGGGTCAGGAATCACATGGCGCGCCGCCGCTGACATATTTTGCCCTGTTCTGGATAACGGCATGGCCTATGGCCCCTCTGGCTCTACTGGCCGCGCCTGTGGTTTGGTTCAGGCGGCATGATCCGAAGATTATTGTGCTTCTGGCCTGGCTCTTGCCCGCATGGCTGATGTTTGAGCTGGTGCCGACAAAACTGCCGCATTATGTGCTGCCGCTTTATCCGGCCATTGCGATTCTGGTGGGGGCATATAGCGATGAGGCTTGCCGCCTTGGAGCCCGCTGGCTGCGGCGCCTCTCCGGCTTTGGGCTGTATGGTGTGCCTCTGGTGCTTGTGCTGGCGGGGTGCGCGCTCTGGCTGCATACGATCATTCCGGTTCTGCCCTTGGCCTCGCCTGCGGCACCATCGCTTGTTGATATCATGGTGATGCTGTTTGCTGGCGGCGCGGGGTTCTGCGCGCTCTATTTCAGTCGCCGGGTCTATCATATCGGCAATATGCCCATTTTCATTTCCGCTCTTTGCGGTGCGGCATTTTGTTTTTTTGCTCTGGCCTATTCGGCTGTGCTGACAAGTGCTGCTTTCGCGCCTTTTGACCTTTCGCAGCGCCTCGTTGCGGCCCGAGCGGAACAGGTGAGAGCCACAGGCTGCCCGGCGCTGGCCACGATCAGCGCGGGTTTTGCGGAACCGAGTTTTGTGTTTCTCACAGAAACCGGCGTTCAATTTGGAGATGGCCCTGCGGCTGCGGCCTTTTTAAAGGCTGAACCCTGCCGCCTGGCCTTGGTGAACAGAGGTGATGAGCCCGCATTTTTAGCCGCGCTCGGGCCTCAGGCCCCTGTGAATCTTGCAACACGCGTTGAAGGCCTGAACCTCGGCTCTGGCAAGAGGCTGGACATTGGCGTTTATGTGCGTCAATAAAAGCCATGATTGATATGAACATGACGGATTCTCTTGTGAAAACTATCCCGGAT
>DAIMHB010000397.1:0-2550 GCA_036723545.1 Beijerinckiaceae bacterium | reverse complement strand
TCTCGTGGCTCTTCTCTACAAACTCACCCCATAACTGTCAATCTTTAATTCAAAAAAATGTCAAAAAGCGACCGGACCCGCCATGCCTGTGGATAAGTTTGGATTTGCTAAAATGAGGTAAGTTTCAAGGCAATTTTAATTAATAATTTAGAGCTTACTTATGGTAAGAAATGCATATTCTCTAATGTAAGACGATTTAAACGTTGGAAACAATTTTTCAACCCTTCAGCTTATGCGAAAAGTCAAAGATTAAATTCTGCTCTCGTCTTACAGATATAAATTGGTGACTGAAATTTTTTGAAAGCCCTATTATGCACATTAAAACTCTACAATCCGGTGATAAAACTGCCGAATTTTCAAATCATCTTTTGCATGTTTTGCATATTGAAGCCGATGATATCGACGCCAGACAGCTGGCTTATTATGCACATGCCATTGATGACATGGATATTATGATTCATCGCTGCCGTTCGATCCATGACGCGCGGAAAAAATTTGACTATCGGCATTTTGATCTTTGCATTGTGGATATAAGTCTGCGCACACGCTCTTATTTGTCCGTGATCAACGAGATTTCCCATTTTCAGGACAATTTGCCGGTGATCATTCTCAGCCACATGACCAATGATCTTTTTGTGGACGAGAGCATTATTTCCGGCGCGGATTATTTTCTGGGAAAAGGCGAATTGTCTGTAGCCACCCTGTCGCAGGCCATTGAACAGGCCCTGAATGGCAATGGCCTGTTCCGCCAGCGGCGGCCCTGTCTGATCTCAAACGCGCGCAGGCCCGGATCATCAGGAGCACATGGATATAATTCCAGATTTGCCGCTGCATCACCATCAGACACACGCATGCCACCACAGAACAAGCCGTTGACGGCTTCCCTCTCACAGTCCTCAGCCCCGCAGGACGAACCGCCTGCGCTGATTTTGACAAGCCAGGAACTGGAACAGCTGCGCTCGGAAGTCACCACGCTTCATTACGAGCTGAACACCCGTCTCAACATCATTCCGCAGGAACGGCGCAGCCGCAACCGCAGCATTCTTTATGTGGCCGACCTGATCAGCAATTCCATTCGCGCCTCAATGCCCATTTTCGAGCGCAAACTGCAAAGCTGCTGCTTTGACGATTATAACTCCGACATTCTATGCACGGCTGATCCCATCGATACGATGATCATAATGGCGGAAATGTTGAACATCATGGCACGGGACGCCAAATCCAAAGCGCATATCCGCATCCGTCTGGAACAGGATTTGGGCCGCACGGCTGTCTCGATTCAGGCCGCCGACCCTCCCTCAGCCGCGCAACGGGATGATATGGCTGAATATGCCGATCGATTTTTTCGCCCCGGGCAATTTTCCTATTCGCGCACGCAGGCAGCCTCGGGAGATATTCGCATGGTGTTAGAGTTTCCGTTTCTGTTGAATTAGGCGATATTCAGCGCTCGGGCATTTTTCCACCCAGCTCGGCGCTCATCGCCTGTGCCGCGCGGCGCAAAACTGCGCCAAGCTCGGCAATACGCTCCTGCACAACCCGAACCGTGGGGCCAGACACGGAGACAGCCGCCACTGTCTGCCCCTCATGGTTGTAAATCGGCGCGCCGACGCATCGCAGCCCAAGCGCATATTCCTGATCATCCACCCCGAAGCCCTGACTGCGCACCTGCAGCAGAGCCGTCCAGAGGTCAGACATGGTGCAGATTGAATATTCGGTGAATTGCGGCAATCCCCGCATAGCGAGCAGAGGCTCGATGTCCTCGCGCGCACGCCCCGCCAGCAACACTTTGCCCAGCGCCGAACTGTGCATATAGGCGCGCCCCCCGGTTTTGGCGATGGCGCGCATGGTCTGGCGGCTTTCCATCTGTGCCAGATACACCACCATGCCATCATCCTCTATGGCCAGATTGGCGGTTTCACCGGTCTGCTCGACAAGACGGCGCAAAAATGGCCGCGCCAGTCGCACAAGATCCTCGCGCCCATGCCGGAACGCATTGCCCACGACGAAACTCTGCACACCCACATACCAATGCGCATTTTCCACATCAAACATCACGAACCGGTCGCGCTGCAATGTGGTCAGCAACCGATGTGTGGTGGAGGGCGGCAGGTGAACGGCACGGGCAATTTCGGTCAGCTTGGCGCCGTCCTCCGTTTCAGCCAGACATTTCAGAATGCTCAGGGCGCGCGACAACGCCTGCACATTGTCGCTGCGCGGCATTTCAGCCTCATTTTCTGTTCCGCTCATCTGTGGTCACCTGCCGCGGGGCTTAGTTAGCCCGTAATCTGAAACAAGTTTAGAAGATATTTTATCAATGAAACAGAACTATCGTGCAGTTCATGATTTATTCGGGGTTCGAAGTCAGGATGCGCTTGCGCTGATTCACCAGCAGCCTCATTATGATGGCTGTTTTGCCGCACAGGTTTTCATTCCATGCATGTCATGAGCTTTTATTTTCTTGCCGCCGCCATACCTGCGGCCATTCTAGTCGGGCTTTCCAAGGGGGGCTTGCCGGTTGTGGGGATGCTGGGCGTGCCGCTGCTCTCGCTG
>DAIMHB010000396.1:0-2551 GCA_036723545.1 Beijerinckiaceae bacterium | reverse complement strand
GAGTTTCATAAAGATCAGCATCATCCGGCAGCGCAATTTCCACTAAAACCAGATCTGGCCGGCCAGCATGTGATTTATCTGATCAACCAGATCAAGGCCTTTCGCTCCGGCACCCGCAAGCACGCAGAGATGAAATTCATTGCCCGTGAACTCACCGATACGGAAATCCGCGAACTGGCCGAATATTACGCCTCATTGCCGGGGCAATAATCGGAGCCGGGGATCGAATTTAAATTCCCGCAAAATTCTGAAATGAACCTGCATCATGGCTGGATGATGCGGGTTAATCACAATATTTTTGGACTCCGGAATAATGGCTGACGGGACAATCAATCCTAATTTGCGCCCTGTTTTTATAAATTGGTCGCCCACAGCCATCGCCTGCGCCGAGCTTGGCAAGTCGTCCCACCCCTCGGGAAGGGATGACCGATCAAGAGTTTCATAAAGATCAGCATCATCCGGCAGCGCAATTTCCACTAAAACCAGATCAGGCGGCAATATATCGCCTGTATGAACCAATTTTTCCAAGGCTGAAATTGCTGGGCTCATTCCGCCATAAACCGCCGCCACGCCCTCGGAATTCCAGCGCCCGCCGGTCAGTCGTGCCCCTGTGCCCAGCCTGTCAAGCGCATAGGCCGCTTTTGCAATGCGCCAGGCCAACATTCAAGCCACACCGCCATAGGCAATAGCGGACAGCATTTTGCGCACCTCACCCGCGCCAGCATCCGTGTCCAGCAGTGAAAGCGGCGTTTCTCCAAAAGGCAGTTGTACGGTCAGAAGCCAGCGCTTTGCCAGTTCGGCGGAGCCAAACACCAGTTCGGCCTCACGATTGATCGATGCAACACGGGCGAGCCGCTCGGTTTCCGCAGCGCCAAGTTTACCGCCAGACTTGAGTTTACGCCCCAGCGTGGGTGTGGACATGCCAATAATGCGGGCAAACTCAGGACGGGTCATATCGTAATATTTCGAGGCCGATACAAAAAGTGCGGCATTCACGCCATTACGAATAATTGTGATTTTCTGGCCCGCGCTGGTTGTCGCGATCTGGCCTGCCCAACGGACAAAATCATTGCTTTTAATAGGCTTGGTCTTTTCAGAATGCGGCTGTGCAAGAGATTTCATCGGCCCGATCCTTATCATTTGATCATTTATAATATTTTATTTGATTTTTTCAACATAATAATCACTGCACGCAGAGTGCAAAATTCTGTTGAAACAGAAACATCAAAAATATCGCGATTACACGGCCAGCCATGCGGCCTTTAATATAAACAATATCAAAAGAACGGCACATCATGCACTTGCCTAATGGCCCGGTTTGATGAACCATAGCGCTGGCATTTGTCTTGCTTGATCAAGACAGTCAGTGGCAATGAAAGCGGCGGTCCATGGTTCAGATATTCGATGAGATGCGCGGAACGGACGGCAATATCCGGGATGTCTATGCCAGACTGGCGCATTGGTTTGAAACCACGCCGCCTGAGGTTCTGTCCAATCGATTTTCTGAGGCGGAGGCCTTTTTCCGCCGCATAGGCATTACATTTGCGGTTTATGGCGATGCACAGGGCACAGAGCGGCTGATTCCCTTTGATATTGTGCCGCGCACCATCTCCGGCGCTGAATGGAACCATCTGACCAAAGGGCTGGAACAGCGCGTGCGCGCCCTCAACCGCTTTATCGGCGATGTCTATGGCAACCGCGATATTTTGCGCGCAGGTATTATTCCTGAGGCACTTGTCTATCAGAACCCGACCTTCCGCCCGGAAATGATGCAATTTCGTCCCGCTGGCGATATTTATGTCCATATAGCAGGCATTGATATTGTCCGCGTCGCGGCAGACACATTCTATGTGCTGGAGGACAATGCACGCACCCCCTCCGGCGTGTCCTATATGCTCGAAAACCGCGAGGCGATGCTGCGGCTGTTTCCCGAACTGTTCGCCCAGCATAAAATTCGCCCTGTCGAGGATTATCCCGATAAATTGCTGGCCTGTATGCGCTCTGTCGCGCCCAAAACCGCCACGCGCGAGCCCAATGTCGTGCTTCTCACGCCGGGGCAATATAATTCAGCCTATTATGAACATTCCTTTCTTGCGGATAAAATGGGCATTGAGCTGGTGGAGGGGCGCGACCTCTATGTGCGCAACAACTGCGTCTATATGCGCACCACCGAAGGGCCACAGCGCGTCGATGTGATCTACCGCCGCCTTGATGATGAATATCTGGACCCACTCACCTTCCGCCCGGACTCCACCCTGGGCGTGCCGGGGCTGATGTCGGCCTATAAGGCGGGCAATGTCACGCTGGCCAATGCGGTGGGCACCGGCATCAGCGACGACAAGGCGATTTATTCCTATATGCCGGATATTATCCGGTTTTATTTTGGCGAGGAGCCGATCCTCAACAATGTGCCGACATGGCGCTGCCGCGAGGCGGATTCGCTTAAATATGTGCTCGACCATCTGAATGAACTGGTGGTTAAAGAGGTCAATGGTTCGGGCGGATATGGTATGCTGGTCGGCCCGCACGCCAGCACCGCCGAAATCGACAC
>DAIMHB010000395.1:0-2563 GCA_036723545.1 Beijerinckiaceae bacterium | reverse complement strand
CTGCCTTATCCGTGCCCATGCTGCGGTGCGTCCGATCCGAAAGGTGACCCTGTGGAACCGTAATCCGGCCAGCAGCGAGAAACTGGCGCAGATTTTGCGTGATGATGGCTTTGACCTGCACCTCACCGATGATCTTGAGGCCGCCGTGCGCAGCGCCGATGTCATCAGCGCCGCGACGCTGTCGCAGGCCCCGCTGGTGCGCGGCCAATGGCTGCAACCGGGCACGCATGTTGATCTTGTCGGCGCCTTCAACCTGCACATGCGTGAGGCCGATGATGAGGCCTTGGCACGGGCTTCGGTGTTTGTGGACACACAGGCCGCGAAAACCGAGGGTGGAGACGTGGCTGTAGCCATTAAAGCCGGAACTTATGCCGCCAGTCAGGTCAGCGCGGATCTGTCGGCTCTGGCGCGCGGCCAGCATGGCGGACGCCAGAATGCGCAGGAGATCACCCTGTTCAAGTCGGTCGGCACCGCCATTTCCGATCTTGCGGCGGCCATTCTGGTGTGGGAACGGCTGCAAAATTCCTAGACTTATGGCGCAGTCTGTGCGAACGAAGATCATGGGTTTGACGATCAAAATCTGTGGCCTTTCAACAGCCGAAACGCTGGACGCTGCCCTGCGCCTCCATGTGGACATGGTGGGATTTGTGTTTTTTGCCAAGAGTCCGCGTCACGTGTCCTTTGAGACCGCAGCCCTGCTGGGCGCGCAGGTTCAGGGCCGTGCGCAAAAGGTTGCTTTGACTGTCAATGCCGATGATGCTGCTGTGCAGGCGATATGTGACAGTCTCAAGCCCGATATTTTGCAGCTGCATGGGCATGAATCACCCGCGCGCGTGGCCGAGATCCGCGCCCTTTTTGGCCTTCCCGTGATCAAGGCTATCGGTATTTCCGGTGCCGATGACCTGATGCAGGTTGCGGCCTATGAACCTGTGGCCGACTGGCTGCTGTTTGATGCCAAACCGCCCAAAGATGCGAAACATCCCGGCGGCAATGGGATAGCCTTTGACTGGACGGTGTTGCGCGGGCGCAGTTTTGCCCGCCCCGCGCTGTTGTCGGGCGGGCTTGACCCCGAAAATGTGGCCGGAGCCGTTGCGGTTTCGGCGCTGGATGGTGTGGATGTGTCGTCGGGGGTGGAAACGCGTCCCGGCATTAAAGATATAAACAGAATGACGAGCTTTGTCGCTCAGGCCCGCGCGGGCTATGCGCAGCGGGAACATTTGCGTGCGGGAGTAGAGAAATGAATGAAGCAACGCCCAATTCCTACCGGACAGGGCCGGATGAGACAGGCCATTTCGGTATTTTTGGCGGGCGTTTTGTCGCTGAAACCCTGATGCCGCTGATTCTGGATCTGGAAAAGGCCTATCATCACGCCAAAACCGATCCGAGCTTTAAAGCCGAGCTGGATGGTCTGCTCAAGCATTATGTCGGTCGTCCCAGCCCGCTCTATTTGGCCGAGCGCATGACCGAACATCTTGGTGGCGCAAAAATCTATTTCAAGCGCGATGAACTCAACCATACCGGCGCACATAAGATCAACAATGTGCTGGGCCAGATTTTGCTGGCGCGCCGCATGGGCAAAAAGCGCATCATCGCTGAAACGGGTGCGGGGCAGCATGGTGTGGCTACAGCCACGGCCTGCGCCAAATATGGGCTGGAATGTATCGTCTATATGGGCGCGGTGGATGTTGAGCGGCAGAAGCCCAATGTGTTCCGCATGAAAATGCTGGGCGCCAAGGTTGTGCCGGTGCAGTCCGGCTCCAAAACCCTGAAGGACGCGATGAACGAGGCGCTGCGCGACTGGGTGACCAATGTGGCCGACACATTCTATTGCATCGGCACAGCAGCTGGCCCTCACCCTTACCCCGCGATGGTGCGTGATTTTCAATGTGTGATCGGCAATGAAGCCAAAGAGCAGATGCTCGCGGCAGAAGGCCGCCTGCCTGACTCACTCGTGGCCTGCATCGGCGGTGGCTCCAATGCCATTGGCCTGTTTCACCCCTTCCTCGATGACCGCTCGGTGCAGATTTTCGGCGTGGAAGCCGCAGGTCATGGGCTGGATAAGGAACATGCGGCCTCTCTGGCAGGCGGGCGCCCCGGCGTGCTGCATGGCAACCGCACTTATCTTCTGATGGATGCCGATGGGCAGATCATTGAAGGCCATAGCATTTCCGCCGGGCTGGATTATCCTGGCATCGGCCCGGAACATGCCTGGCTGAAAGAGTCTGGCCGCGTCACCTATCTCTCGGCCACAGATCAGGAAGCGCTCGACGCGTTCCAGCTGTGCTGCAAGCTGGAGGGGATTATTCCCGCCCTGGAGCCAAGCCATGCGCTGGCGAAAGTCATTGAACTTGCTCCTAAATTGCCGAAAGATCATTTGATGGTGATGAACCTGTGCGGGCGTGGCGATAAGGATATTTTCACTGTGGCGGAGCATCTGGGGGGCATGTGAGTTTCAGTTGCACACTCAGAGTAAAAGTTATATAAATATATAACTTTTGGAGGCGTTGATGGATATTGCCAAATTGCGCAAGGTGGGTGGGTCGACGATGTTGCCCGTTGAGCC
>DAIMHB010000394.1:0-2565 GCA_036723545.1 Beijerinckiaceae bacterium | reverse complement strand
GGTTTACGGGATGCACCGTCTCGAGGCTATGAAATTGCTGGGCTGGGCTGAGCTGGAGCAAGACCGGCATTTTACAGTTGAAAGCCTTTCTGACGAGGCCGCACGCCTCGCGGAAATTGATGAAAACCTGATGCGCCGCGAATTGACAGCGCTGGATCGGGCGATTTTTCTTCAGGAACGCAAGCGCGTTTACGAGAAAATGCACCCTGAAACGGTGCATGGTAAAGCTCCGAAGGGCAAGGCCAAAAAAGAGTTGCAAACATTGCAACTTTGCCTTCCTCCCCGGTTTACGATTGATGCGGCCAATAAAGTCGGCTTGTCATCCCGCTCTATTCACTTGGCTGTTGAGATTGCAAATCGCCTTGATCCGGTTGCGCTGGACGCGATCAGGCAAACGCCTCTCGCGGATAATCAGGCCGCTTTGCAGAAATTTGTCGAGGAAACACCCGAAAATCAACGGGCAATTGCTGCAAAGATGGCCAGCGAAAATATCGCCAGTTTTCAGGATGCAAAAATTTCGCTGGGGTTGACACATAATAATCGGGTTGATCCCGAAACCCGCCGCCTGGTCATGCTGATGAGCACATGGGATGCCGCGGGCGAAATGACCCGCAAGGCATTTCTGGACCATATCGGACTTGGCAAAAAGGCGGCGCGATCATGAGGGCCGTCCTGCGCAAATACCGCATTGTCTCTGCTGATGAGGCGCGGCGTCGGCTTGGTCTCGACATGAAATGGAAGAACTGGTGTGCCCGCGCCGAAAGCATGAGCGGCGATATTTCTTTCGACGATGACGAAATCGTCAATGCCTACAAATATTTCACGGCTGATTACACACCATTCCAGTTTGTCGAGGCACTGAGCGTGGGGGATGAGATATGACCCGCGCGCCTCTGCTGTCTGCGCCTGTTATGATGCGCGCTTGTGCCCTTGGCATCACCATTGGCATTATTCTGGGCGGATGTGTGCGGGGCGAAACGCCATCTATAGCCACGCCGCTGCGCCACACGCATCATCGAGCGCCGCCCAGCCGTTTGGTGTCGCTGGCCACAGAAATTGCAGATGCCGAACATATTGTGCCCGAAACTGCGCTGGCGCTGGTGCAGGTTGAAAGCGGCTTTAACCCGAACGCCCGCTCATCAGCAGGTGCGATCGGGCTGACACAGATCAAATGCGCCACCGCGCGCGGTATCGGTTATGTCGGCTCTTGCATTAATCTTTATGAGCCACGCACCAATCTGACCTATGGCCTGCGTTATCTGCGTGGCAATCTTGACCAAGAAAATGGTCATGAATGCCGCGCCCTTGGTCTTTATTTTTCTGGCCGCGCGGGCGCGCCCAACTGGCATTATTGCCACTTGGTACAATCGGCCAAGCCTGAATTCACGGGAGAATAGCCGTGAAGCTCTGGTTTACCGCATCCGAACTTGCTGATCTGGAATTGCCCGGACTGCCTGACAGCAAGCGCGGTATTGCCAAGATGGCGATGCGTGAAAACTGGACGTCTCGCACCTCGCTGTGCCGTATCCGAGCCGGTTTGGGCGGCGGATTTGAATATCATATTGACATTTTACCAGCGGAAATCCGTGCGCTCTATGTTGCGCGGACGGTTGGCGGCGTCTCAGTGCCGCTGCAGCTGGCCCGTGATGCGGCGCAAGAGCCTGCCGCACAGGATTTAACAGCTTCCGGCCTTGAAGGGCGAGACGCGCGCCTCGCGCTTCTGGCGGCATGTGACGCCTATATCCGCGATGCCAAGCTGAACCAGCATATTGGCGATCGCGCCTTTTGTGCGCTCTACAATGTCGGCGCGATCGATGCGCCGGAATGGGTGCGCGGCCAGATCAAAGAAATGTCACCACGCACTTTGGCGCGCTGGCGCGCCAATGCAAAAGCAGGCGAAACGGCACGACTGGCTGTTGACCGCGGGGCTGCGCGGCGTGGACGCGGGCTGCTGGATGTGGCCGAGGACGGTGCCGTTAAAACGTTCATTCTGGCCGCGATCACCAAACAGCCACACCTGACCGCACATCATATCAGCACGATTGTCGCTGATAAATTTCCGGCGCTGGGCTTTGTGCCGGTGCGCACCGTGCAAAAAACCTTGCAGGCTTGGAAAGTGTCGCACCGCGCTGAAATCATGGCGCTGACCAATCCCGATAAGTTCAAGAGCAGCTACCGCACGGCGGGACGTGGCTCGCACCCGGTCTCGCGCCTCAACCAGCTCTGGATGATTGATGCCTCTCCCGCTGATATGTTGTGTGTGGATGGGCGCTATGCCGTTTATGTCGCGGTCGACATATTCTCGCGGCGCGTGCAGGTCTATGTCTCGCGCACTGCACGCGCCGATGCCGTGTGCCTTTTGATGCGCCGTGCCATCATGACATGGGGTGTGCCGGAATTGGTCAAAACCGATAATGGATCGGATTTTGTTGCCAAAACCACACAGCGATTGTTTGCTGCACTGGCAATCGAGACCGAAAAAGCCACGCCATTTTCTCCTGAGCAAAAAGGTCACGTCGAGCGGGCAATCGGCACATTGCAGCGCGATTTTATGCCACTGTTACC
>DAIMHB010000393.1:0-2565 GCA_036723545.1 Beijerinckiaceae bacterium | reverse complement strand
ACCATTGAGGCGCTGCATATCGGTTCCACCACGCTGATCAATGACCCCTCGGCCACGTTCGGGCTGAAGGTGAAGGTGTCCAGCCCCGCCGCCGCAAGCGAGGCCACATCACTGGCGGCGCGCAGGCTCGCCACCAGAATGCGCGTGTCGCTGCCAAGCTGCCGCACTGTCGTTTGCATGGCGACAATCTCGCCAAAGCCATCGCGGCCCAGATCCTTCATCCGGCCAAAATAGGGCGCGGTATAATCAGCCTTGAGCGCGCTGGCCAAAAGCGCCTGTGCCGGTGTGTAAACGGCGGTCATGGTCACACGGATATGTTCGCCCAGAAGCACCTTTGCCGCGCGAATGCCGGCCTCTGACGTTGGAATTTTCACAACCATATTCGGCCCATATCCGGCAATGATGCGGCCATTGTGAATATAAGCGGCCTCTGTCCGCCCCCAGCTCTGCACCTGCACTTCGTGCGCGCCATAAGAAAAAGCCAGTTGAACATGGTCGCGCAGCGCCGCATGGGTGCAGGACACACCGGCCCCTTTCAATAAAACAGGATTGGTGGTGACGCCATGAAACAGGCCGGTGGGCAGCCATTTTGCCCATTCGGCGCTGTCTGCCGTATCAAGAAGAAGCCGCAGACGACCCTGACCTGCCATTGGGGAACCTTTCATGTTTTATTAACGCTCTTTGATAGCAGATTATCAATCTCTCTCAACGCTTCGTTAATATTAACCGGTGCTAAATGATTTTGCATCATGCCTGAATCGTCGGGCGCGATGCGCGTTGCACCGGCCCCGAGTTTGCCACATTTTTTGATGACAGAAACAACCATGACTGATCCGTGGCACATTCCTGTTTTGCGAGACGAGGCTCTTGCCGCATTAGAGCTGCGTGAGGGCGGGGTTTATCTCGACGGCACATTCGGCGCAGGCGGCTATACACGCGCCATGCTCAGCCATAAGGGTGTGCGGGTGATTGCGCTTGACCGCGACCCCGACGCCATCCGCAACGGGCAGGCCATGGTGGCCGAATTTGACGGCAGACTGACCCTGATCCACAGCCATTTTGGCGCGATGGAACAGGCCGTGCATGAGCCGCTGGACGGCATAGTGCTGGATATTGGTGTCTCCTCAATGCAGATTGACGAGGAGCAGCGCGGATTTTCTTTGCGCTTTGACGGCCCGCTGGACATGCGCATGGACCAGAGCGGGCGCAGCGCCGCCGATATTGTCAACACCGCTTCGGACGAGGAACTGGCCGACATCTTTTTCCATTTTGGTGAGGAACGGGCCTCGCGGCGCATTGCCCGCGCCATTGTGCATGACCGGCAGGTGACACCCTTCACCACCACCCTGCAACTGGCCAGCATGATCAGCCGTGTCATGCCGAATAAACCCCATGAGATGCACCCCGCCACCCGCACCTTTCAGGCGCTGCGCATTGCCGTCAATGATGAGCTGGGCGAGCTGGTGCGCGCATTGGAAGCCGCAGAACGTCGGCTCAAGCCGGGCGGCGTTTTGAGTGTTGTGACCTTTCATTCGCTGGAAGACCGCATTGTGAAGCAGTTTTTTGCCCAAAGATCCGGTCGCGGTGCCGCGCAATCCCGCCATCTGCCCGGAGAACCTGTGGCCGTGCCCCCCACCTTCATGCTGAAGGCCAAGCAGCCGGTGGCCCCGACTGAGGCTGAAGTGTCCGGCAATCCGCGCGCGCGCTCGGCCAAATTGCGCTTTGGCACCCGCACCCACGCCGCACCCCGCATGAGCGACCCCAAACTGATGCAACTGGCGCAACTGCCCCAGACAGGGAGGAGATAATGTGGCGTCTTCTGCATTTTATTGCCATTGCTGCGATGGTGGGCAGCGCGGGCTATGTCTATTCCATCAAATATGAAACCATGTGGTATGCCGAACAGGTGGTCATCACCCGCAATGCCATTGCCAAGGAACGCGACGCCATCAGCCAGCTTCGCGCGGAATGGGCCAAACTGTCACAGCCGCAGCGTATCCAATATCTCGCAGACCACTATCTTGACCTGCAACAGCTCAATCTGAACCAGATCGTGCGGGCGCGCGACCTGCCCGACATTGTGCCGAAAATCGACGTGATCGGCACAACGATTGACGCGATGATTGCCGCCCCAACCCCCGCAACGCCCGGCAGCACACATGCCGGCAGCACCACGACGGCCAATGCGGCGGGTGCCAGAACACCTGCCAATCCGTGAGCCCGCGCCTATGAACCCCGCGCCCAAGACTCAGGAACCTGTGGATACCCCGCCCGCTTCTGTGGCGGCAAAGACACGTCGGCGCTTGCAACTGCACGCTATATTCAGCACACAGCTCAGCTCCGGCCCGTCGCGCATCCGCTTGTTGGCCTTAGGGTTTTTTATCCTTTTTGGCGCGATCACCGGCAAGCTGATCTATCTGGGCATGAAAGGGGAAGCCCCGCAAGCCGTCAAAAGCGCCGCAGCGGATGCCATTTCCAGTGCGCGCCCTGACATTATCGACCGAAACGGCGACATTCTCGCCACCGACACAAAGGTGATGTCCATCTTCGCCGAGCCCAAGCGCA
>DAIMHB010000392.1:0-2570 GCA_036723545.1 Beijerinckiaceae bacterium | reverse complement strand
GGCGACGGGGGCGGATATTATCCTCGGCAATACCTATCACCTGATGCTGCGCCCCGGCGCCGAGCGGGTGGCCAAACTCGGCGGGCTGCATAAATTTATGAACTGGCCGCATCCGATTCTGACCGATTCGGGCGGGTTTCAGGTGATGTCTCTGGCCAAATTGCGCAAGCTGAATGAGCAGGGCGTGACCTTTCAGAGCCATATTGACGGCGCGCGCTATGAGCTGACGCCGGAGCGCTCAATGGAGATTCAGCGCCTGCTGGGTTCGGATATTCAGATGCAGTTTGACGAATGCGTGAAATTGCCCTGTTCGGATTTAGAGGCCGAGCGCGCCATGCTGCTGTCTCTGCGCTGGGCGGAGCGCTCGAAAAAGGCCTTTGGCACACAGATCGGCCATGCGATTTTTGGCATCAATCAGGGTGGGGCCGTGCCAAAATTGCGCATTGAAAGCGCCAAGGCTCTGAGCGACATGGGTTTTCATGGCCATTCTATCGGCGGCTTGGCGGTGGGCGAGCCGCAGGACGTGATGCTGGCGATGATCGAAACCGTCATGCCCTATCTCACTGAGGCCAAGCCGCGTTATCTGATGGGTGTTGGCACGCCGGATGATTTGCTGGAAAGCGTCAAGCGCGGTGTCGATATGTTTGACTGCGTTATGCCGACACGGGCGGGGCGGCACGGGCTGGCCTATACGCGCTTTGGCAAGGTCAATCTGCGCAATGCCCGCCATGTCGATGACCCGCGCCCGCTGGACGCCGAATCGTCATGGGAGCCTGCGCGCATCTATTCCCGTGCTTATCTGCACCATTTGATTAAATCGGGCGAAATTCTGGGCATGATGCTGCTCACCGGCATCAATCTCGCCTATTATCAGGAACTGATGGCCGGAATGCGCGCCGCCATTGCCGAAAAATGTTTTGATGCCTTTTATGCTGAAACAAAAGCAAACTGGGCGCGGGGCGATCTGCAGCCTTGGGCAGGTTAGAGTCCGTTGTCTTGAGACGGAAACCGCTCCCTCTCCCCATCCCTCTCAACGGCCTTCGGCCTCCTCAGGATGACGGGGAGAAGGAACACTTACAGTGCGTTTCCACTTCAAAACAGCATGTTCCAGAGGCAGATTAAACAGCCCATCTACTGTGTCTGACGCTGCCGGGCCTGTAAAATCGGGGCGCTCAAGGCGTTTTTTGCTTCTTGGCCAAATTTCAGGTGTATAAATATTGCTGCTATTTTTGATCTCTATAAATTCAGATCCATTACATGTTCATATAATTATTATATAGATTAAGTATGCGCACCGGTAATACATGAAGATATAATTTTTATTGTTTATTTTTGTTTATTATTTAAATATAAAAATGTATCGCCATCTGCACAAGATTCGTATGCTGTCTGAAATTCGTTTGGGCCATATGAATTGTTTTTTGGAAATGAAGTTCATGTTCGAAAAAATCAAGATATTTCACCTTTTGTCCATTATCGAGCGCAAGCATCGCATATTCGATCTTGATTCGGGATGCAGAAGTTTGCTTGATGTGGTCATTCAGCGTGAGCTGAGAGGCGAAAAAACAGTGTCGGAAGACCTGATTCAAAGTTCTGACATGTCCCGCGCAACAGTATATCGCAAAATACATTTTCTGAAAGAAAATGGGGCGCTGGTCGAGGTCTGGTCTGACCATAAGCTGACCTATGTTGTGGGCGCAAATGTTAAGGATTTTTGCGAAGACGTCATCACATTGGCCAATGCCTGACCGCTTCAGGCCTATATCGACCTCAAATGTTGTGTTCATCACCTGTGCGGCGTGAGCCAAGGTGATGGACGTGCGTCCGTGTCTGTGCTCAATTATGGTCGTGATTGTCCGAAATAATTGGCAGATACGGTTATGTTCAGGGATTTAAGTGGAAAGACAGCACTGATTACCGGTGCTTCCGGTGGTCTGGGTTTGCATTTTGCAAAAATACTGGCCAGTTATGGGGTGCGGCTTGTGCTTGCCGCGCGGCGTATTGAGACGCTGGAGCAGCATTGCGCGGATATTGTCCGCAATGGCGGGGCCGCACGCGCTGTGGCGCTGGATGTGACCTCTGCCGCCTCTATTTCTGCGGCTCTGGAGGCTTATAAAGATTCGATTGATATTTTAATCAATAATGCCGGCATTGCCACCAGCGGGCCTGCGCTGGAATTTGATCTGGCGGACTGGGACGATGTGCTGGCCACCAATCTCAGGGGTGCGTTTGTGTTGTCGCAGGCGGTGGGTCGGCGCATGAAGGCCAATGGCGGCGGTGTGATTGTCAATGTTGCCTCCATATTGGGGTTGCGTGTGGCCAATCATGTGAGCGCCTATGCCGTCTCCAAGGCCGGACTGATCCAGCTCACGCAGTCTTTGGCGCTGGAATGGGCGCGGCACAATATCCGCGTCAACGCGCTGTGCCCGGGCTATATCGAAACCGATCTGAACCGCGCGTTTTTTGCAACACCGGCCGGGCAGGCTCTGATCAACCGGATTCCGTCTCGGCGGCTGGGGCAGATGGCCGATCTCGACGCGCCGCTGCTGCTGCTGTGCTCGGAGGCGAGC
>DAIMHB010000391.1:0-2572 GCA_036723545.1 Beijerinckiaceae bacterium | reverse complement strand
GCACCGGTTTTTATGCGCTGGATGTGGACTTTCACCAGACCATTGTGTCTGGCCTCCGGCTGACCCAGAGCAGCGATATTCTCAAAGGTTTACGCGCCCATGCCGAGCGGGTGCGCCGCCTGCTGGCGCCGCCCAAAAGCCGTTTGCTTGCCATTTTCAACGAGCATAATGCGGTGTGGCAAAGCATAGAGGCGCGCAACGAGGCCGCCGCCGGCGCTGCCATGCGCGCGCATTTAAGCCAGACCATTGCCATTTTCGAGACGGTTGTGCGCGACCGCCCTGCCCTGTTTTCACTCAATTCCTGATCAAGAGACCCGAAATGACCCGTATTTTGCGCCTGCATAGCGATGATAATGTGATTGTGGCGGTTGAAACCCTCCAGAGCGGTGAGCTGGCTGAAGGGGTTGCGGCCCGCGCCCGTATTCCCAAGGGGCATAAAATGGCCATAAGCGCCATGGCCAAAGGCCAGCCTGTGCTCAAATTTGGCCAGATTATCGGCTTTGCCAGTGTAGATATTGCGCCCGGCGACTGGGTGCATGAGCATAATGTGGAAATGCAGGATTTTGCCCGCGATTATCAGTTTGCCGCGGCGGCCAAAGCTGAGGATATTTTGCCCCCCGCGCAGCGCGCCACCTTTCAGGGCTACCGCCGCGCCAATGGGTCGGTGGGCACCCGCAATTACATAGCCATTCTCACCAGTGTGAACTGCTCGGCCTCGGTGGCGCGCTTTATGGCGCGCGAGGTGGAGCGCTCCGGCATTCTGGCACAATATCCGAATATTGACGGCATTATTCCGCTGGTGCATGGCACCGGCTGCGGCATGGCCGCCAAGGGCGAAGGCTTTGACATTTTAAAGCGCACGCAATGGGGCTATGCCTCGCACCCCAATATTGGCGGGGTTTTGCTGGTGGGGCTGGGCTGCGAAGTGTTTCAAATCAGCCGCATGAAACAGGAATTCAACATTGTTGAGAATGACCTGTTCCGCACCATGACCATTCAGGACACGGGCGGCACCCGCAAAACCGTTGAGGCGGGTGTCGCGCGCATTATCGAAATGCTGCCTGCCGTCAATGCAGTGCAGCGCGAGACGGTTCCGGCCTCCGAACTCATGCTGGCGCTGCAATGCGGCGGCTCGGATGGCTATTCCGGCATCACCGCCAACCCCGCACTGGGCGCGGCTGTGGATTTGCTGGTCAAACATGGCGGCACGGCCATTCTGTCGGAAACAACAGAAATTTATGGTGCGGAACATCTGCTCACCCGCCGTGCCGCCACCAAAGAGATTGGCGAAAAGCTGATCGAGCGCATCCATTGGTGGGAGGCCTATTGCGCCCGCAATGGCGGCGAAATGAACAATAACCCCTCTCCCGGCAATAAGGCGGGCGGACTGACCACAATTCTGGAAAAATCATTGGGCGCGGCGGCCAAGGGCGGCACCACCACGCTCAACGGCGTTTATCTTTATGCCGAACAGGTCAAAGCCAAGGGCTTCGTCTTTATGGATACGCCCGGCTATGACCCTGTTTCAGCCACGGGGCAGGTGGCGGGCGGCGCAAACCTGCTGGCCTTCACCACCGGGCGCGGCTCGGCCTATGGCTGCAAGCCCACCCCGTCCATGAAGCTCGCCACCAATTCCGACATTTATAACCGTATGGTTGAGGATATGGACATCAACTGCGGCGATGTGCTGGACGGCGTGTCGATTGAGGAGAAAGGCGCCGAAATTTTTGCAGCCCTGCTGCGCATGGCCTCCGGCGAAAAATCAAAATCGGAAGCCTTAGGCTATGGCGATGCTGAATTCGTGCCCTGGCAAATTGGCGCAACCATGTAATTTAAAAGGATGATTATGCGTTTAGCTCAGATTCAACAGACTTCCGGCGCGCGGGGCCTGGTGGTGACCGATAAGGACAGCCGCCTCGTCAACGGCGTGACCACAACCTATGAACTGGCGATGAGCGCGCTGAAGGCGGGGCGCTCACTGGCACAGGAAATCGCGGCGCGCGGCACAGGCGACACCGTTGACCTTGCGGCCCTGTTGGTGGCGGGACAGGTGCTCTCGCCGATCGACCACACCGATCCGGCACATGTGATGGTGGCGGGCACCGGCCTCACCCATCTGGGCTCCGCCGAAGGGCGCGACAAGATGCACAAAAATCTGTCGGACGCCGCCACGCTGACCGATTCGATGAAAATGTTTAAAATGGGTCTCGAAGGCGGCAAACCGCCAGCGGGGCAGACCGGTGTGCAGCCCGAATGGTTTTATAAGGGTGATGGTTCAACGCTGGTGGCGCCGCAAAGCGCGCTGCCCTCACCCAGTTTTGCGCTGGATGGCGGCGAGGAACCGGAAATTGCCGGTATTTATATCATCGCGCCGGATGGCACGCCGGTGCGCCTTGGCTTTGCGCTGGGCAATGAATTTTCCGACCATGTCACCGAGCGGCAGAATTATCTGTTTTTGGCCCATTCCAAGCTGCGGGCCTCTGCAATAGGGCCGGAATTGCTGATCGGGGATCTGCCCGCCGACATTCGCGGGGCCTCGCGTATCTGGCGTAACGGCAAGGCCATTTTCGAC
>DAIMHB010000390.1:0-2580 GCA_036723545.1 Beijerinckiaceae bacterium | reverse complement strand
GGTTGTAACGCACAGGCATAGCCGGATGACCCATGTGCTGTTGCGCAGGCTGGAACAGTTTGCCGCGCGTTGGCACAATGGCCTGGGGCTGGCGCTCTCCCTTGCGCTTATTGGCGCGGCGGGTCTTTATGGCGTAATCCGGAATGGTCAGTATGAAGCCTTTGTCACAGCAAATGGCTCTGTTCAGGATTTTATCGCCCGCAGCATAGGGTTCGGAATTTCGGCGGTCACCATCACCAGTCAGAGCGGACTGTCCGAGGGGCTGATTCTCAAGACAGCGGGAATCAACGCAAATTCCTCCCTGCCCTTTCTGGATGCGGGTGGCGTGCGCGACAAGCTGATGACCCTGCCGATTGTGGCCGATGCACAGGTGCGCAAGCTCTATCCCGACCGTCTGATGATCGACCTGACCGAACGCCAGCCCTTTGCCCTCTGGCAAAAGGATGGTGTGGTGAACATGGTGTCGGACTCCGGCATTGCCATTGGCGAACTCAGCAACCTACGTTATGCGGATCTGCCCTTTGTGGCTGGCGAGGGTGCCAATACGCGCGTTGCGGAATTTCTTGCGCTGCTGGATGCACTGGGCGACCAGAAATCCAAGTTTCGCGCCGGTGTGCTGATTGGTGAACGGCGCTGGAACCTGAAAAGCAACAGCGGCATAGATGTGCGACTGCCTCAGGACAACCCGCAAGAGGCTTTGAAGATACTGGCCGAAATGGAACGCCAGAATCGTATTCTGGAAAAGGATATTCTCGCCATTGATTTGCGGGTGCCGGGTAAAATGGAAGTGCTGCTCACCGAGGAGGGCGCGGCGGCCCATGCCGACCAACAGCCCAAAAAGAAACCGGGGAGCGATATATGAGCCGTCATCTGTTGACGCCCCGCATGAAGCCCCTGTCCTCGCGCCGCAGCACCTTGCTGTCGGTGCTGGATGTCGGCAGCTCGAAAGTGGTCTGTCTGATTGCAAAGCTGCTGCCCGCCGAACCGTCCGAGATGTTGCGCGGGCGCACGCATCGCTGCAAAATTCTTGGGATCGGCCACCAGCGCGCGCAAGGCATCAAAAGCGGGGCCGTGATCGACATGGAAGATGCCGAAAAATCCATTCGTCTCGCGGTGGATGCCGCCGAGCGCATGGCCGGTGTCGAGGTCGAAAGTGTCATCGTCAATATGACCGGCGGGCGGATCAGCTCACAGCATCATCGTGCCGGCCTGTCGGTTGGGGGCAGGGCCGTGCAACCCCATGATATTCAGCGCTGTCTGAGCCTTGCCGTGGGCAATGACGGGCGCAATGGCCGCGCCATTCTCCATTCCATGCCCACCGGCTTCCGGCTGGACACAATGGCCGGCATTCGTGACCCCAAGGGCATGATCGGCGACGAACTGACCGCTGACCTGCATAATGTAACTGTGGAAGCGGCCGCAGCCCGCAACCTTATGCTGGCCATCGAGCGTTGCCATATTCAGGTTGAAGCCATTGTCGCCACGCCTTATGCCAGCGCACTGGCCGTTTTGTCGGATGACGAGGCGGAACTGGGGGCTGCGATCATCAATCTGGGCGGGGGCACCACCTCGGTCAGCGTGTTCAACGAGGGGCGTCTGGTGCATGTCGACTCCATCGCTGTGGGCGGCAATCATGTGACCATGGACATTGCCCGCGGCCTGACCACACGCGTGGCCGATGCGGAACGGCTTAAAATTGTCTATGGCTCCTGCGTGCCCTCCCCCTCCGACCTGCGGGAAAGCATTTCTGTGGTCACAGCGGGTGAGGATGGCGACCAGACCATCTCGCAGCCCAAAACCCAGCTCGTGCGCATCATCCGCCCGCGTGTGGAAGAAATCATGGAACTCGTGCGCGACCGCCTGAACGCGGCAGGCTTTGCCGCTCAGGCCCAGCGTCGCCTGATTCTCACCGGCGGCGGCAGCCAGCTCAATGGAATTGCCGAGGTTGCCCGCACCACCATGTCCAGCTCTGTGCGCATCGGACGGCCGCTCGGCATACAGGGATTGCCGGAATCAGCCAAGAGTCCGACTTATTCCGCAGCCGCGGGACTGCTCATCTATCCGCAAGTTGTAAACACCGAATATTTCGCGCAAAACGGGAATTTTATGACAAAAACAACAACAACAGACGGTTATGTTGCCCGGGTCGCACATTGGCTGAAAGAAAGTTTTTAAAAAATGCACTTTTGCGAATCCGAGGGATTCACAAAAGGCCACGAATCACATGTCATGAATCCGATGCTGTCAAGCATCCTAAAATAAGAGGCACACGATGACGATCAATTTGAAAGCTCCGGAACTACGGGAACTGAAACCCCGGATCATGGTTTGCGGCGTGGGTGGAGCTGGCGGCAATGCCGTCAACAACATGATCGTCTCCGGCCTCAATGGTGTGGATTTTATCTGCGCCAACACCGACGCGCAGGCCCTCACCTCCTCGCGGGCCGAGCGTATCATCCAGATGGGTTTGCAGGTCACAGAAGGCCTTGGCGCGGGTTCACAGCCTGAAATTGGCCGTGCAGCGGCTGAAGAAGCCATTGAGGAAATCCGCGATCACCTTGCGGGCGCGCATATGGTGTT
>DAIMHB010000389.1:0-2582 GCA_036723545.1 Beijerinckiaceae bacterium | reverse complement strand
CCGCCAGGGCGATTGGCTTGACCTGTGCCGTGGCCCGCACATGACCTCGGTGGGCAAGATCGGTTCGGCCTTCAAGCTGATGAAAGTGGCTGGCGCCTACTGGCGCGGTGATTCCACCAAGCCGATGCTGAGCCGCATTTACGCCACCGCCTTTGCCAAACAAGACGAGCTGGACGCCTATCTCAAGCAGTTGGAAGAGGCTGAAAAGCGCGATCACCGCAAGCTGGCGCGCGAGATGGATCTGTTCCATTTTCAGGAAGAAGGCCCCGGCACCGTTTTCTGGCACCCCAAGGGCTGGACATTGTTCCAGACGCTGATTTCCTATATGCGCCGCCGTCTGGCTGCGGACTATCAGGAGGTCAACGCCCCGCAAATTCTTGACAAAAGCCTGTGGGAGACCTCCGGCCATTGGGGCTGGTATCGTGAGGCGATGTTCATGGCCAAATCGGCCGGTGAGGAAACCGGCGATGACCGCATTTTTGCCTTGAAGCCGATGAACTGCCCCGGCCATGTGCAGATTTTCAAGCATGGTCTGCGCTCATACCGCGACCTGCCGATACGCTTTGCCGAATTTGGCGCGGTGCATCGTTATGAACCGTCGGGGGCCATGCACGGCGTGATGCGCGTGCGCGCCTTCACGCAGGATGACGCCCATATTTTCTGCACCGAGGAGCAACTGGCGGAAGAATGCCTGAAAATCAATGACCTGATTCTTTCAGTTTACCGCGATTTTGGCTTTGACAAGATCGTGGTCAAGCTCTCGACCCGCCCCGAAAAGCGTGTCGGCACTGATGCCATGTGGGATCATGCCGAAAATGTCATGCGCCGCGTGCTGGAACAGATCAAATCCGAACATGGCGATGTGGTGGAAACAGCGCTCAATCCCGGTGAAGGCGCGTTCTATGGTCCAAAATTTGAATATGTGTTGCGCGACGCCATTGGCCGTGACTGGCAATGTGGCACAACGCAGGTGGACTTCAACCTGCCGGAGCGGTTCGGCGCATTTTATATCGACAAAAACAGCGACAAAACCACGCCTGTTATGGTGCATCGCGCCATATGCGGCTCGCTGGAGCGGTTCACCGGCATATTGATCGAAAATTTTGCCGGACATTTCCCGCTCTGGCTGGCGCCTTTGCAAATTGTGGTGGCCACCATCACGCAGGAGGCCGATGATTATGCCTATGAGGTGGCTGCCCTTCTGCGCAAAAACGGCCTCAAGGTGGAAGCCGATGTGCGCAACGAAAAGGTCGGCTACAAAGTGCGCGAGCACTCTCTGGCCAAGGTGCCGGTGATGCTGGTGGTGGGCAAAAAAGAGGCGCTGGAGCGCTCTGTCTCCATCCGCCGACTTGGCAGTCAGGACCAGACCATGCTGAGCCTTGACGAAGCGCTGAGCGCGCTCAAGGATGAAGCCACCCCGCCGGATGTCAAGCGGGGGTAACCCTGTTTCTCGCACGAAATAAATCCCCCTCGCCCTAAACGTGTCGAAGGACGAGGGGGAGAATCGTCATTGCGAACGCAAGTGAATCCATCCAGTTTAAATCAATGGATTGCTTCGTCGGCTTCGCCGCCTCGCAATGACGGTTTTTTCCTCACCTTGAGCTTTGTCCCCCATCCCTCTCAACGGCCTGCGGCCTCCTCAGAAGGACGGGGAGAGACGTCCTCAGGATGACGGGGGAAGAGGAACGCGCGCACCGGCTTTCCCTTAAATCTGCAATGCTCTAGAACATGCTGTTTTGAGGTGGAAACACACTGTGAGCGTTCCTTCTCCCCGTCATCCTGAGGAGGCCGTAGGCCGTCTCGAAGGATGAACGGGGAGAATACTCAAGATGAGGGGGGCATGGAATTATAAAATGCCCCTCACCCCAACCCTCTCCCCGCGCGCGGGGAGAGGGAGGCCTTTCCGTGTAAAGGCAACAGACTCTAGGGATGAAGATGAAACCTCAATCCTCATCATCGTCGCGGTCATCATCCTCGAAGGTTTCCAGATAATCGGCAAGCTGGTCGAAACTTTGACCCCAGCCCATCTTCATACTCTCCATACCGGCCTGAAAAGTTTGGATTTCTGGCGCCGAGGCCTCCAGCGGGCGCCATTCCAGCGTCACCTTTGTGCCCTGCCCGTCCCGCGCGAATGTCACCGTGGTCAGCAGTTTGAGTGGCCATGTCGGACTCATAAAATGCCGGACAAGATTGCCCTGTTCATCGGCGAAGGAATGTTCCCACACGAGGCGGTGCAGCGAATCAATCTCCCGATAGACAAACTTGCCCCAATGTTTGGGTATGCCATCCGCCGTCATGCTGAAATGAACAATGCCACCCGGTGCCAGTTCGTGGTGCAGCATCTGCGCCTGCGCGCCCTTTGGTCCCAGCCATGCCGCGATGCGGTTGGGCTGGCTCCAGCACTCCCATACAAGATCAACAGGGGCCGCAAGGGTTCGGCTGATGGTGAAAACGACATCCTGTGCGCTCATAATATTCTCCCTGAACATTCAGTCCTTATAGTGCAAAAAGCGCCCTTTCGGGCGCTTTTTTTCTTACAGGATGGGTTCGGGTTCATGCAGATGCGGCGCTTTATGCAAGGC
>DAIMHB010000388.1:0-2588 GCA_036723545.1 Beijerinckiaceae bacterium | reverse complement strand
CCTAACCCTTGGAGGCGCCGCGCACCAGACCGGCAATGTCGACAAAGGTCAGGCGGGTGGGGATAATTTCTTTTGAGTGGGAAATTTTCACCAGCTCGTCAAGACGGCTGTCCGGCACCGCCACGTCGCCCACATTCGGCTCAATGGTGCAGAAGGGATAATTGGCCGCCTGCGCCGCCGCTGTCTGCGTGAGGGCGTTGAAAAGAGTCGATTTGCCCACATTGGGCAGGCCGACGATACCGCATTTGAAACCCATGAAACTGATCCAGATGGTTGCTGAAAAGATTGATGCTGTCCTAGCCGGAAAAGCGCCAGATTGCGACTGATTTTTATGAATTTACGGCTTGGACATGTCCAGCGCCACCTTGCTGGCAAAGGTCATATCCTCGCCCTTCACCAGCAGCGGCACCTGCGCCACAATGGCATCACAAAGCCTGTTGACCCACAAGCGCTCATCGGGCTTGAAATCGCTCAAGACATGATGATGCACGAGGCTTTTGTCCCCCGGATGGCCAATGCCGAGGCGCACCCGCCGGTAATCATTGCCGCAGAGCGCCGAAATTGAACGCAGGCCATTGTGCCCCGCATTGCCGCCGCCCAGCTTCACGCGCAATTTGCCGTCCTCAAGGTCCAGCTCGTCATGAAACACCACCACATCCTTGAGCGGAATTTTCAAAAAGCGCATGGCCTCGCCCACCGAGCGGCCACTTTCATTCATGAAGGTTTCGGGTTTGAGCAGAATCACCCGCTCCCCCTCGATCTGCCCTTCGCTGACCTGTCCTGCATATTTGGCCTTAAAGGCCGGAAAACGAAAAGCCCGCGCCACAGCCTCAATCGCCAGAAAGCCGATATTATGCCGGTTGTGGCGATATTGCGAGCCGGGATTGCCAAGGCCAACGAAGAGAAGCATGAGGCACCTTGAAACAAATTCGCCCGCATGATGCGGGCGAAATGAATAAATATAGAAGAAGATTACTTCTTCTTGCCCTTTTCGGCAGCCGCGGCCTGCGGTGTCTCTGGCGCTGCGATCGGCGGCACGATGGTGGCCACAGTCGAGTCTTTTTCCTGACTGGTGGGTGTGCAGCCTGCTGGCAGCTTCAACGACGAGAAATGGATCGATTCGTTGAAATCATAAGCGGCGAGGTCAACCTCAATCGCGCTCGGGATATTATCCGCCGGCACGCGCATATTGATGGCATGGGCAACAATATTGAGCGAACCGCCCTTCTTGAGGCCGGGGCAAATGTCCTGATTGAGGAAATGCACAGGCACATCCACGCGCAGGGTTGAGCCCGGCTTCAGGCGCAGAAAGTCGATATGCTGCGGCGTGTCGCGCACAGGGTCAAGCTGGTAGTCACGCGGAATGACGCGCTGCTTCTTGCCATCGATTTCGATTTCGAAAATCGTGGTCAGAAAGTGACCGGCATAGATCAGCTTGTTGAGATTGCGATAGTCCAGTGTGATGGGCTCAGCGGCTTCACCGCCACCATAAATCACTGCTGGAATGCGACCTTCACGACGTGCACCACGGGCGGCCCCCTTGCCGGTCCCGGAGCGAGCCGTGGCCGCGAGTTGTTTGTACTCGGCCATGTTCTCTTTTCCTTATAAACATGCGTCCTCGCCTCCAGGGGTGTCTGAAGGGACGCTGACGGTTATTTATGCGAAAAGCGCGGAAAAGGCAAGCCACAGGCCGGAAAACAATGTGCCGCACAAAAAATGGCCCCCGATCTCTCGGGAGCCATCATCTGTTCACATAAAACCAGATTTAAACGGTGGGTGCAGGCTCCAGACCGCCATCCGCGGCAGGGCGCGGGCCGGAGGTCGGCACGGGCGAGGAGCGCACACCGGTTGACGGGCCGTCATCCGTGTCGCGGACAATCGGCTTGCCCGCCAGCAGATCACGCACCTCATCGCCGGTTAGGGTTTCATATTCCAGCAGGGCATTGGCCAGCGCGTGCAGCTCGTGCTCATGCTCTTTGAGAATGTGGCGGGCGGTCTGCTCGCCATCCTCAATCAGGCGGCGCACTTCGGCATCAATCAGATTGGCGGTTTCCTCGGACATATTCTGGCTCTGCGAGACAGAATGGCCCAGAAACACCTCCTGATTGTTGGCGCTGTAGCGCACGCGGCCCAGCTTTTCCGACATGCCCCATTGCGTCACCATGGCGCGGGCCATGCGGGTGGCCTGCTGAATATCGCCAGCGGCCCCATTCGAGACATTGTCAGCACCAAACACCAGGAGTTCCGCCTCGCGTCCGCCAAAGGTCATGGCAATATTCGAAGTGCAATATTGAATGGTATAGCCGATGCGGTTTTCTTCCGGCAGCATCATGGTCAGGCCACCTGCCGCACCGCGCGGGATGATGGTGACCTTATGCAGCGGGTCGATTTTCGGCACATGCAGGCCCACAATCGCATGGCCGGCCTCATGATAGGCCACCAGCTTGTTGGTTTCCTCGGTGCGCACCGCCGATTTACGCTCGGCGCCCATCATCACCTTGTCCTTGGCATCCTCAAACTCGGCCTGTGTCACCACACGCTTGTTGCGGCGGGCGGCCAGCAGCGCGCCCTCATTGATCAGGTTCATG
>DAIMHB010000387.1:0-2588 GCA_036723545.1 Beijerinckiaceae bacterium | reverse complement strand
CATGAATATAATCCTATATTAGGTGATAAATCATTTCATTCCTTTCAAGGACGGGGATAAAATTTTAGGTCCGCTGCATGTCATATCAAAAATTTTTGAATATTAACGATTGATATGCCAATATATAAATGAATTATAATCAATATTTTTATTTTCACATGTATTTATATAAAATTCAAATTAGTAAAATTTACCTATTGAATTAAGAATAAAAACCTATTATTGAATCCGTATCGGCAAAGTCCGCCGGAATTGATGTTGAGGTGTGTTATGAATCTCCACTTACCGAATAATTCTTCCGCTTTACCACTATCGGATCGGGCTGTGCCGGTGCTGGCTTTGACGACGGCGGTGGCTGCGGCGTTGCATGTCGATGCGGCATTGTTGAGCGCGCCGACACGGGGGCGGGCCGAGATTGCGTTTGCACGGCAAGTTTGCATGTATCTGGCCCATACCTTGCTTGGTCTGTCTTATAATGAGGTGGCGCGCGCCTATGCCCGCGACCGCACCACTGTGCAACATGCCTGCGGTCTGGTTGAGGACAGGCGGGAGGAGAGTCGGTTTGATCGCTGGCTGAGTGACTTCGAGCGCGGATTCATGGCCAGCACGGAGGCTTGCCATGGCAGCGCCCACTAATTTTTCGGGATCAAACCCGAATGCGCCGCTTGAGCGGGAGGCTGGGCGGCTTTTGACCCGTCTGGCTCAGCCAGATGTGGCTCTTGCGCCGGACCAGTCGCCGAAGCGGTTGATCCTGTCCAAACGCAACAATGGTGTCTCCATCAGTTGCGGATCATTTTCCATGGCCGCTCTGGCATGGCTGGTGTCGCAAGGGGCATTGCTCTGGCAGGCCCATGAGCCGACGGTTTTCCAGATCACCGAGGCCGGATGGGCGCGGTTAAGGCGGATGAATGCCGCAGCCAGTGGCCGTGATCAGGATGGATTTATCGACCAGCATCTCGATCTCAGCATGAAATATGACAAGACAACCAGATCCGCGCAGCTTGTGGATGAGTCCGAAAGCCCGTTGGCATGGCTGGCACGGCGCAAGAACAAACAGGGGCAACCGCTGATTTCTGGGGTGCAGTTTCAGGCGGGTGAACGTCTGCGCACGGATTTGACGCTTGCTGCCATGCTGCCGCGCACCACGGTCAACTGGCAGGCTCTGGGCGGTGGCTCTGGGGGCACCGCCATGACCCATTCTGAACTGGTGATGGCCGCACGCCAGCGCGTGCACAAGGCCATGGCTGCGGTGGGGCCCGAGCTGAATGGTTTGCTGGCGGATCTGTGTGGTTTTCTCAAGGGTCTTGAGCAGATTGAGCGGGAACGGAACTGGCCGCCCCGTTCGGGAAAAATTGTTCTGGGGCTGGCGCTGGACCGGCTTGCCGCACATTATGGCCTTGCCGCCAGTGCGCAGGGGCCTGATTACGCCCGTATGCGGCAGTGGGGCGCGGAGGATTACCGCCCGGCCATATCCTGAGTCGCCAGGCTTTTCTGTGCATCTGACCTGATGCGCTCAACCATGGCGCGCACGCCATTGGAGCGCTGCGGGGTCAGATGTGCGGCCAGGCCTAGGCGGGTAAACAGCGCCATGGCGTCGGTGGCGAGAATTTCAGAGGCCGTTTTTTCTGAATAAATCGCAATAATCAGGGCCACCAAGCCTTTGACGATATGGGCATCACTGTCACCGGACAATTTGAAATGCGTGCGCTTATGCGAATCCGGCTCCATTTTCAGCCAGACCTGACTGGCGCAGCCCTGCACCTTATAGGTGTCATTATGGTCGGCGGCGGGTAAAGGCGCCAGATCACGCCCCATCTCGATGAGATAGCGGTAACGCTCCTCCCAATCGTCGAGAAATTCAAAATTTTCGATGATCTGGTCAATGTTCATATCAGGACTTCTTGGGTTCAGGCTTTTTGCGGGCCGATTTTGGAATACGGTTGGGCCATTTTACCAGATGATCGAGCAAATCCTCGACAGGAATATCATCCTCAAAGGCAGAAATCTGCCCGCGCACAGACACACCGGCTTCATGGACGGTCTCATACGAGCCGGACACAAGCGGGTGCCACCACATCAGGGGTTCGCCATCGCGCACCAGTCTGTAGCCGCAGGTGGGGGGCAGCCATGTGATGCTGCGCACCTGTTGCGGCGTCAGGCGGATGCAGTCGCTGACGATTTTCTGTCGGTTGGCGTAATCCTCGCATTGGCAGGTGCCGCTGGAAAACAATTTGCAGGCGACATCGGTAAAATGAATCGTGCCTGTATCCTCATCTTCCAGCTTGACCAGACAACAGCGGCCACAACGGTCACAGAGGGATTCCCACTCGGTTTCGGTCATGTCCTCAAGGGATTTATATGTCCAGAACGGATCTGACGGCGGATTGTCCATAGGTGTCTCGATTTGTGCACTATGCTTCAAGACATAGAGGGGCTTGCATTAAATCAAAACATTTATTTGACGGTGGCCTTGGTGTTTTGACAGGTTTATACATTATTATATGAGTACGGCTTTCAGGGTTGAGTGGATTGGTGTCGGCAGGCGTGGCACATCACCAGACATCGCAGCGATGGGTCAAGGCTTTGCG
>DAIMHB010000386.1:0-2603 GCA_036723545.1 Beijerinckiaceae bacterium | reverse complement strand
AATGCCTCCTGTGTGAAACCGGCCTGCTTGCTTAAATTGAGCAGGGCTTCAATCGGCTTGTCCACAAAGGCCCAGCTTTTCTGCTGGCTGAACATCAGGTCCACCAATGCTGTGCGTTTTTCATCCGATCCGGCGCAGCGGGCTAGCATGAAACCGGCTGTGGCCAGCGGGTCCAGCGGAAATTCGCGCAGGATGAATTTGATTTTGTTGGTGTCGATATATTTAGCCTTAAGCGCCGGATAAACCTCCTCATGAAACCGCGCACAATGGGTGCAGGTCATCGAGGCATATTCAACGATGGTGACTTTGGCATCAGCCCCGCCCAGCACCACATCGCTTAAGGCATTGGCCGCCATGAGATCATCCATCGAGACTTTGTCCGGCTTGGCGGCGGTTTGTGCCTGAGCCGGCAGGGCGCCAAGCAAGGCCGTCAAACCGATTGCGCCCAGAACAGGGCGGCGGGTGAGGCGGGTTTGGATAAAATGCAAGGGCAACATGGATACCTCTGTTCAGGACGCGGGAGTTCAGAAAGTCTGTTCATTCTCTTAATAAAAGAGGCCGGATGTACAGTGAAGATATTTTAACGCTTCATATCATGATGTGAGAATGCTGATGCTGTGTTACAGGACGCGCCGGTGCGGATCAAGCCTGCAGCCTCCGCCAGCCTTATTTCTGCGATAAAACCTGTGCACCCAGCCGGATCAGCGCGGCGCGCAGCGGCGCATCCTCAATATCGGCTGTGACCTCCTGCGCCTGGGCCAGACAGGCTGAATCGGGGCGGCGCACGGCGCGCGCGGCGCTGGTTTTGGGCAGGGGGCCCTGCCGCAGGCTGATTTTGCCGATGCAGCGCCAGCCGAAAAATGTGTTTACGCGTTGCAGAATGGTGCCGGACATGTGCTGCACATCCAGCGCGGCATAGCTCTCCACCTGCAAAATCAGAGTGGCCAGTTCGGCGGGGGTCTGTTCGGGAGCTTTGCGGCTGGTGCGCGGCCATTGCAGCTTCAGCGGGCGGCAATGGGCGGCCAGCTGTGCGCCGATAATATCGGGCCAGTGCAGGATGAGGTCACCCTGCGAAAAGCCGAATCTGGAAAAGGCATCGCCCACTGCCGGCGCGACAAAATCGGCCAGCGGCACAGCACCCTTGCTTTTGAATCCGGTTTTTTTGGGTGCGGAGACGATGGGTCACCTTTTGGGTTGATTGAACAGCGTGCCGCGTTACATATCATATAAATGTCAGCTCATCACGCCTTAAACATTTCTGATCATGCCGCGCCGCTGCTGCTGGCGTGGTATGATCAGCACCGTCGCAGTTTTCCCTGGCGTGCCGCGCCGGGGCAAACCCCTGACGCTTATCATGTCTGGCTGTCTGAAATCATGCTTCAGCAAACCACGACAACGGCGGTGGTGCCTTATTTCGAGAAATTCATCCGCCTCTGGCCGGATGTGAAGGCGCTGGCCGCCGCCCCTGCTGCCGATATTATGTCGGCATGGGCCGGACTGGGCTATTATTCACGCGCCCGCAATCTTCATGCCTGCGCCGCAGCGCTGGCCGAGCGGCAGGGCCGTTTTCCGCGTGACGAGGCGGATTTGCGCAGTTTGTCGGGCATAGGCCCCTATACGGCGGCGGCCATTGCCGCTATTGCTTTTGGTCAGCGGGCGGTGGTGGTGGATGGCAATATCGAGCGGGTGATCACGCGTCTTTTTGCCATTGAAACGCCGCTGCCCGCCGCAAGACCGGAAATCCGCGCGGGCATGGACCGGCTCACGCCCGATCAGCGCTGTGGCGATTTTGCTCAGGCCATGATGGATCTGGGCGCGACCATCTGCCAGCCCAAGCGCGCGGATTGCCTGATTTGCCCGCTTCAACCGGTGTGCCGGGCTGCAAAACTGGCCCATGCTGAGGCGTTTCCTCGAAAGCTCGCCAAAGCCACGCGGCCGGAGCGGCGCGGGGCCGTGTTTTATCTGCGCCGCAGCGACGGGGCGGTTCTGGTGCGTTCGCGCCCGCCCAAGGGTCTTTTGGGCGGCATGACCGAATTACCGACAACCGACTGGACGCCCGATTTTATGCCGGAGGAGGCTGTAAAATTTGCCCCTCTTGCCGCAAACTGGCATAAGAGTCATGCGGTTATACGTCATGTTTTTACGCATTTTGCGCTGGAACTGACCCTGTTTCAGGCGGAAACAGCCGATGTTCCGGCTCCGGACTCCTACCGCTGGATGCCCCGGGAGCGGCTCGAAAAGGAGGCCTGGCCCACCTTGATGCGCAAGGTTTTAATGAAGGTTCAGCACAATGACGATTGAAATCACCCAAGACGAACTGAAAATCACCCTCGGTAAGAAAAAAGCCGTGATTCCCGTCAGTCACCAGCCGGAGGGGGAGGACGGTCCCGACCTTCTGGTGTTTCTGGATGATCTGTCGGTCTGGCAGGAACCCGCTGATGCCGAAATCAGCCTTGAAGATCTGGCCAAACTGGCCGAAATGATCGAGGCCTATTGTGACAGGCACGAAATTCTGGTTGAATTTGAATAGAATTTACAAAGCTCTAGCTATAAATCAGTTGGCTTTCCGCCCTCGCAACTCTCCGCGCCGGGAGGCCTATTCT
>DAIMHB010000385.1:0-2614 GCA_036723545.1 Beijerinckiaceae bacterium | reverse complement strand
TGGGGCAGGTGCTGCGCAATGCGGTTCACTGGGCCTATAATCCGCAAGCGCCGCTCACCGCCATTCACGATGCGCCGAATGTGCCGGTGGAAGCGGCATTGGAGCCGATTGTCGAGCGCGGCGGCAAGCTGCATCAGGCGGGCGAGGCGGGGTTCAAATAGGAGTTTTCTATGCGTTTGCTGATTTTGGGCACCGGCGGTATGGCGAAAAACCATGCCGAGAATTTTGCCAAGATGGACGGTGTCGAGATTGTCGGCTGTGTCGATGTTGCGCTGGAGCGCGTCACCGCCTTTGCTGATGCCCATAAAATTGCGCAGCGCTTCACCTCTTTGGAGGCGGCGATTGCGTGGGGGCAGTTTGACGCGGCTACCAATGTCACGCCGGACAATGTGCATCATGACACAACACTGGCGCTGATTGCCGCGGGCAAGCATGTGTTATGCGAAAAACCTCTGGCCACTGATTATGAAAAAGCCATGGACATGACTGAAGCCGCTGAAAAGGCCGGTCTCATCAATATGGTCAACCTGTCCTATCGTAATATCGCGCCGCTGCAACAGGCGCGCACAATGGTTCTGGCGGGCGAGATCGGGCAGGTGCGCCATGTGGAAGCCTCCTATTTGCAAAGCTGGCTGGTGTCGAAAGCCTGGGGCGACTGGCACACCGAATCGCAATGGCTGTGGCGTCTGTCGAAAAAGCATGGCTCCAATGGCGTGCTGGGCGATATTGGCATTCATATTCTGGATTTTGCCAGCTATGGCGCCGGGCAGGATATTGACCATGTGTTTGCGCGGCTCAAAACCTTCGACAAGGCACCGGGCAATAAAATTGGCGAATATGATCTCGATGCCAATGACAGCTTCACCATGGCGGTGGATTTTGCCAATGGGGCTTTGGGCGTTATCCATGCCTCACGCTGGGCCACCGGCCACCTGAATGAGCAGAAATTGCGGATTTATTGCGATAAGGGCAGCCTGGAGGTGTGCAATGGCGCCGGTGGCGCTTATCTGCGTGGCTGTCTGGGCGCAAATGTTGAAACGGCGCTCTGGACAGATATAGAGGTGCCGCCGGTGCCGACCAATTATGAACGCTTTGTTGCGGCGGTGCGCGCGGGCAAAAATGGTGATCCGTCCTTCCGCCATGCCGCCAATATTCAGAAAATTCTCGATCTGGCGCTGGTGACCGAAGCCGACCGGCGCGAGCATAAGGTTTAGAGCCTTTCAGGATGTGATGGATTTTGTGTGATCGTTCGCTCATCCCCCATCCTTCGAGACGGCCTGCGGCCTCCTCAGGATGACGGGGGAATTTTGCATTTTTGCCAATTCGCGCATCAGGGTGCATACTAGCTTCATAAAATGGAGTGATGAACATGTGTGTGCTTATTGACGGCCAGTGGCAGCGCAGTGATCATCTGGCCAAAACCGAGAATGGCGCTTTTGTGCGCCCTGACAGCACGTTCCGCCACTGGATAACCCCTGACGGTGCGCCCGGCCCCACAGGCAAGGGCGGGTTTAAGGCCGAAGCCGGCCGCTATCATCTTTATATTTCGCTGGCTTGCCCCTGGGCGCATCGCGCGCTGATTTTCCGCCAGATCAAGGGTCTTGCGGATATGATCAGCCTCTCTGTCGTGAATTGGCTGATGCTGGAGGAGGGTTGGACCTTTGCCCCTGCGGCAGGTGTGATTGCTGACCCGATCCACCATGCGGAGTTTCTCTGGCAGGTCTATACGGCCTCTGACCCGACATGTTCAGCGCGGGTGACGGTTCCGGTTTTATGGGACAAGCAGCGTGGGGAAATCGTCAATAATGAATCCGCCGATATTATCCGCATGTTCAATTCGGCCTTTAACGGTATTGGCGCGCGGGCGGGGGATTATTATCCGGCGGCGCTGCGCAGCGAAATTGATCTGCTGAATGCGCGGATTTACTCCACAGTGAACAATGGCGTTTACCGCTGCGGTTTTGCCACAACGCAGGCCGCTTATGACGCAGCGGTTGTGCCCTTGTTTGACACATTGGACTTGCTGGAGTCTCGTCTTGAGGCTCAACCCTATCTGTGCGGCGATGTGCTGACCGAGGCAGACTGGCGGCTGTTCACCACATTGATCCGCTTTGATCCCGTTTATCACGGACATTTCAAATGCAACATACGCCGCATCAGGGATTATCCGAACCTGTCCCGTTATTTAAAACATCTATGTCATCTTGATCATGTGCGGGACACCATTGATCTCGACCATATCAAGGGGCATTATTATGCCAGTCATCGTCATATCAACCCCACCGGCATTATTCCACGGGGGCCGGATATGAGCGACGTGCTTGATGTGTGACCGGTCAGTCCTGTGTGCTCATATCCGAAACGGATTTCAGCATTTCATAGGCCAGCCGCCGCTGCCTGATCCTGAGGCTGAGCGTGGTGCGGATAATTTCAAGCACATAGGGTTCTGAGGCGTAATAAAGCATTTCAATTTGCTGGGCAGAAAAATTCAGTTCAGACCCGGCGGGAGGCGGGTTTGAATTTGTCAGAAATTTGTCATTTGTAATCATGATTTTATCTCTTCAATGGGTTTGTTTTATATTTTCTGCACTTATAAATTTGAACTGTATGAATA